>NZ_JBJYKD010000028.1:0-42373 GCF_049310025.1 Thermorhabdus hydrogeniformans
CCATCGTTAGGGTTTAAAAGCTTTTTTCTCCAGTAATCGATTGTAGTTTTTGATATTCCGTATTTCCTACAGACAGCTATTTTAGTGGTACATGAACTCTGAGCTTCGGATAAGATAGCAAGCTTTTCTTCCGTAGTAAAATTCTTCCTCGCTGCCATAGAAAAATTCCCCCTTCAAGAGTTATTTTATCATGTTGTGCGTTTTGGTCTAATTCTCTTGAGGGGCCAGCAAGTCCCAAAATACTGATAAAATGCTGCTGTTATTTAATCCATATAGACAAATTAAAACTTTCGTTAATTTTGCGGCGTATATTAGCATGTGCAATTGCAATACCTACACTGGTTAGAACTATATTCTTCATATAAGAGTTATCCCAGTAATCAAACAATTTATCCATACAAGGATGAATCTTTTTTAAGAATTCTTTCACTTCTTGTTCAGACATCAAGTAATTTGAATAAATGTTTTTTATCTTAGTAATATTGTCTTTACTTATTCCCTTTGATGCACAAAGTTTCTCTAATTCTTCGTTGTCTTTGACTCTAAGCTGGTATAAATTAATGCTATGGAAACATGGAATAAAGAGTTCCACAAGTGCATTTATTTCTTCAGAAATAAATGTTTCGCTAGAAATAATTTGGTTCATAAATTCATCTTTTTTAAACCCTCTACAAAATAAACCAGAATATCTCTCACGAAATGCTGTTTCAATACGAATTTCCGCTATGCTTATTGAACCACATCCAGTATATTGCAAGTGTTGGTAGCACGATGCTTCTTTTGTTAAGTTGTCCATGAAAGGAACATAATATTTACTTATACAATCTGACAAAGTTTGGATACTGTCTACACCTAAGAATTTAGTATATTTAATAAGAAAAATCAATGATAAAGCATCGAATTGTTCTATTGTCAGTTTTGGTACAACGGATAAAGACTCGTTTAGAACTATTTGCATTAATGTTCTCTCGCTGTTTTTCGCACGGTCCACTAGAATGTCAACAAGTAGTTGACCAAGGTCTTTATCACCTGTCCGAGCATATTCTCTTTGTGAGGTATAGAGAGCGAACTGCATGTCAGGGTCTAACATTGATGAAAGGGCATTTGGAGCTCTCTTTTGAAGTTCAGAAAGAAAATAATCGGTAATTTCATTGGCCCTTGCTTTAGCTACTTGCATAGCCTGTTCTGAAAGACGATAGAAATTGGCTTCAAATACTTCTTCGGCAATTTGTCTAGCTTCTGAGTAAGTAATCCCATTTATTATCTTTACTTCATTGGCTTGAATGTTAGTTGAATTATTACCGCTTTTTTGAACTTGTTTAATTCCATCTAACATTCGACATCATCCCCAGATTTATTTATTTTTACAATTTCGCCAATTTGAATGTTCATGGAACTATCCCCTGCAATTTGTTTTTGGTTAATACGCTTATCTCGTTTGGACTTGAAAAGCGAAAATATGACTGTTAAAACAGCAACACCTATGCCACTAAAAATCCATTCCTTATTAGCTATAAGCCAATTCCACATAAAAATAACACCTTCTTTTTTTCTTAAATTCATGAGCCTTTCCTTTTCAAAACCTTACATCATTCTCATCTGCGATGTTTTTACCTACCGCAGCTTTAGCTAAATCAGTAGATTGATATTCAAATACTAATGCATCAGAAATGTGGTATTTCAGATGTGCGAAAGATCGCATCAAGAAATTCCTTTATTTCTATAACATTAAATATGCTAGAAATTTTCTGGCCTTTATTTAATATTGAATTTATCTCGAAGATTTTTTCTAATGATAATTTATGGGTTTCGTCGACTAATTGAAAATCCTTGTTAAAAAAGCTTTCAATATCCCCAGAGAGAATACATATACCATTTGTCCTTAAGGTTTGTAAAATAGATTCGAATTTGTCAAAGTTTTCTTCACCTCTAAAAGCTTCTATGCTTTTTGCTGTATAGAATTTTTCTTCGTAGTTTCGCTTTATAATATTCCTAATTTTTGCTATTAATCCAAACATTTTCTTCCCTTCTTCTTCCCCAAAACGACTAATAAAGAATTCTACTCCTAAATTTTCGATACTCTCATGGCACTTAGCACCTTTATATTTTTTAACACGCTCATTATCTTTATCCCTTAAAAAATAGTCAAAATCAGCCATGATATAAGTGTCAATTCCCAATTCCAAAGTTAAGTCAACAAATTTACTAAAATTATCCTTGCCTCCAACACTTATAACTGATATATTTTCCTCATTAAGTTTATTGCCATAGAATTCCTCTGCGATCCATTTAATTATGTAGTTATCGTACCCCTCACAAACAATTACTTTATCTGCAAAGAACATCTCATTTTGATTGCTATCAATTAAAACATCTTTAAACTCCTTAATATTTAATTGATTTATCACAGTTCGGCCTTCATACTTTCTTGCAAGGATTAAATTCATATTTGGCTCAATTGTTTTTAAAAATTCTGGGCTATGCGTTGTAATAATAACTTGGTTGTGCCCCTCATGTAAAAACTTGTCTAACTTATAATTAATAGTTCTGCAGGCATGTGGATGTAAATAAAGTTCTGGTTCTTCTAAGCATAGTAAAACAGATGTTTTTGTATTAACATAATTTGTATAGTAACTGAATAAACCTATAATCGTAGCACTTTGAATACCTGAGCCTTTATCTGTAATTAATGATTTGTATCCATCGTCAATATATATGACCACATTCCTATAAATATCTGGCTTTTCATCGGCACTAAATTGAAACAATATTTCAGTACCAGGAAAGGCTGCATTAAAAGAACTGTCACTAATTTTTTGTTTTACATCACTAAATAATTCGTCAGCAATTTCTTTAACTCGTAAAAAAGCTTTCTTCAACTCATCATTTTTACTATGGTTTTTAGTTAAATGCTTTAATAATTTCCCATACCAACTCCACTGGTTAATTCTTAACTGTATCATTGGGTCTCTAAAAGAAGGTATTATTGCACTTTGAATAAATTCATTACGAATTGGTGCTGTAAATCCCATAGTCCAATCTGACTCTTCATCTTTTCTATAAAAAAATCGCAACTCTTTCTTTACATCCCCATCTTCATTCCTATGTGCTTTTAAAATAAAAGCAAATATATATTTATCATCAAACTCCCTTATAATAAGATTAATATCTTTTTTGGGATTTATATATTGCTTTTCCTCGTATCTTAACTCGTCAGGATTAATTAAAAACTCGCTTTCAAAATAATTTTCTATAGCGTCCTTATTTATCGGTCGTAAATACTTATAAAATCCTGTACAATCAAGCATTGTATCGTATGGAATATCTTCTCTTTCACTTCGCCGTAATTCACAATATATAAAAATATCATTAGTAATTACAACTTCTTCTGCCGTTTCACTCTTAATCTTATATGTGAAAAAATCCTTCTCTGTTATATTTTCATTTTTCCCGTATGCTGGATTACTTTCTCCCAAAACCAAATCAATTGCTTTTATAATATTGCTCTTGCCACAATTGTTTTTCCCAACAATGATATTTTTCCCTTTAGAAAAAGTTATATCTGTCTCTTCAATGCTTCTAAAATTCTTAATAACTACCCTATGTAAATACACTTTTCTCACTCCATTTAAAAATGGTCATACCTCACTTAAAGCTAATACTCATCTATTACGCCACATCTTCAAACAAATATACAGCCTGTTCTATGACCAGTTTCACCACTTCGGATACAAATTTTAAACAATTTTAACTTACTAAAAAACTTCTATTTCCACCCCGCCATCAGATGTTTCCGCTTCTCCCTGCTGTCCAGCACTTTTGCACAGCTTTCCCAGTCAACTTTACCGACATTGGCATGATACCTCAATTCAAAGGGATGCTGCTTTGGAATGGCATCGATTTTCCGTTTTGCCTCCTCAATATCGTTTAATGCCACATGAATCCAGACATCTTCCAAAACGTCAGGAATTTGCCCGAACATGCCATAGATATTGGCGAGCCGCTCGGAAAGAAGGGAATGCACCCTGTCTTCTACCGACCCTTTATATCTCATGTTGTAAATAAAAACCTTGTCATAAATTTGCCCGATACGTTGAATCCTGCCTTTACGCTGTTCAAGTCTTGTGGGGTTCCAGGGCAGGTCGAGGTTCACCAGGGAACCTAAAGTCTGCAGGTTTAGCCCTTCGCTGGCGGCATCGGTGCCTACTAAAATCCGCAGTTCCCGCCTTCTTACCATTTGTTTGATTTCTTCCTTGCTCCGTTTTTCATAAATACCGCCGATAAATATTCCTGACTTATCTCCGCCTGCATAAATACCGATTTTTTCATTAGGCAGGTCACTGGATAAATTCTCGGCCACCCAGTAGGCGGAATCATAATACTGGGAGAAAATAATACAACCCCGTTCAATCCAGTTGTCATCGAGGAGAAGTTTTAAAAGCAGCTTGTATTTTGGGTCTTTCTCCTTATTGGCATTAAGGGTTTCAATAAATTTCACCAGGCAAGCTCTTTCTTCATCCGTAATATTTTTGATTTCGCTCTGCAGGGCCTTTTCTTCTGCCATATCCTCTTCTTCATAGTCTTCCTCATCGATAACCTGCCCCCAGTTAAAAAGCATTTTTTCGGCGGTATTTTTCCCTGCAACGATGGTACTGCCAACCCTTTTTAAAAGTAAAGTCTTTAAAAAACCGCCCCCCTTTACTCTCTTCTGTAGTAATGTACAAAATTCTTCCGCATACCCGTAGGCTTCTTTTAAGTACGGCGGCAAGACAATGGCTTCCTCATCGCTCTCCCCAAGCAGTTCTACCTCGACTTTTTTCAAATAAGGCTCGCCCGTTTCAGGATTGATGGTGTTTTCCAGGAAATCCCGCGTCCTGCGCACAATATGCCTGATAAATGGGTTGTGTTCGGCGATAAAATTATCATCAATTATTCTCCCAATCCTTCTTTTGTCAGGACCGCTCAACTCTTCAATCGCCTCTGGCTTGATGACGAATTCATCATCAGCCATGCCGAACTGCCGCCTGATGCGTCCGAAGGTCATCTCCCCCTCGGCAGCAGGTGGGAAAGGATCCCTTAGCCATTCCCAGTTCTCCTTATCAAAACGGTCGAGGCTTTCTTTGCCCATAATCAGGTTAAGGGCTCGGGCAGGATATCTTCTCCACTTGCTGAACTGACTGCCCAACACACTATCGCTGCCCTGGGCCAGGACGTTTAAAAGATCCCAGGCTTCAATAGGATACAGCTGCACAGGGGTAGCAGTAGCCAACAACATGCTTTTGGTGCGTTTGGAGATTTCAAGAAGGAATTTCAGCAAATTATTGGGGTTTGGTTTTTCCTCCTCTTTTCCAGGCCCTAAATTCCTTCTTCTTGCCCTGTGGGCCTCATCGACGATGACGCATTCGTATTCCATATTTAAAAGGTGTTGTACCTGTTCGGAATTGGCGGTGATCAACCCCTGGGAAATAATGCCCACCCGCCTGGGGCATCTTTTGATGGCTCCATCGCCGTTAGCAGGATATTTAATGCCGTTCTCATCCACCCATTCCCTGCCGTTCCAGACTGCCGACGGCATATCCAGAAGGTTCAATATTTCGTCCTGCCACTGCCATAAAAGGGTCTTAGGGACAATAACCAGGATGGGTTTATCGCCGTAAAGGGCCATGAGCTGGGCCGATAAGGCAAGCTGGACTGTCTTGCCCAGCCCAACCATATCCGCCAGCACATACCTGGCGCCATACTTTTTGTGGTCATTAAAGGCCAGATTCACGAAGTATTTTTGGTGTTCCCACAGGCCGAATTCCTGTCGGTAGACGGGAGCCTCGATCACAGCGGATGCAGGTTCGGGATTTTCCTTCCATTCGTCAACCGAAGAAATAACCTTTCGTTCAGAAATCCGTTTGATGTCTTCAACAATAAAGTCCGCCAGGGGCACAGCATAGGGGCTGTTCCAGAAATAGTCAAATTCTTCCTGAACCCACTTAACCCCCTCGTCGGAATCGTCTTCCCAGAGGATTTCGTAGTTCAACTTCCAGCCCGTATAAGTTTCGTTCACACTGCCGATAAAAGATGTTTTTCTCCCGTCTTTTAAAGTAATCACGCCTGCTTTCCCGTGAATAAGACCGAAAACATCGTTGGGAACTACCTTTATCTGAAGTTTTCCGCTTTTAATCAGGTTATACAACTTTTTCAGCCGTGCAGGGGCGCTGCTGTAGATCTCTTCTGGTTTTTTGCTGCACCACTCTCGCCGCATGGCATTGACCGCGGCGCTGGCCGTAACGGCATCTTCCTTTTGCATTTCCGCATTGCAGACGACCCTGACACATCCCTGTATTTCTTCAATAGCTTCCCCTGCAATCTCCAAAATGGAAGAGCTGAAATAACCTGCAATCCTGTCGTAGCTCAGCGCTCCTTTTAACTTTTCATTCAAAAAAGCTGCATCCAGCTTTTTTCGCCTGGAAGAATACCGATAAATCATTTTTCCCTTCACCTGCTTATACACCGTCATTCTTTACAAGTTCAGCCAGGAGCCTGGCATACCTTGCCTCTTCCTTCCAGTGCGGCATGTTTTCAATATGCTCAAGAGCGGAAATGTAATTAAGAATTTCTACGATTGTATTCCGCTGGTTCCAGTAGTTGGGCAGCTCATTTTTCAGCCAGTTTCTGCCCTGCATGGTGTCTTCGGCTTTGATTGCCTGATGAAGAGCCGCGAGCACATTGCGGAGCAGGGAATTGCTAAAACTGTCGGCACCGCCCAAGCCTCGCATGCCGAATTCCATGGCGGTCTTCAATCTTGCCTGATTGGCGCGGGTAGAAGCGAGCAAGTCTTTGTATTCTTTCACGCCAAACCCCCTGGCTAATTCCTGATAAGCCCCGATTTGGTATATACCGTCTTTTTCCAGGTCAAGGCCTTTGATGTAGAACCTTTCTTCAGGCGTCAGCATCTTCCACAGATAAGAGTCAAAGCCGCTGGGCGTCAGATAATCGTAAGCTATTTTTACCGCCTCGTTGATGATTTTCTCTACAGGGGACTCCTCTCCAGAAACTCTGGTCTTGGAAAGCTCGTAGTTAACATCAATGTCTTCAATCCGCTTATATGAAGTCAATATCTTCAGGGAAGCCGCATAGGCTGCCAGCAGATAATCCGTATCGCTGAAGTTGGGATCTTCCTTGTCGTCCAGCTCCCGCATGCTGTCAATCTGCCTTTTCACTTCCAGCTCTATCTCTGGGTAAAGCTCATCAAGATAGGCTGTTTCTTCCGAAGTCTGCTTGCGAAGCACAAGAAGCACAGTACCCTTAACATAGTTACCCTGCTTCAGCCCGCTGGCATCGGTTTCTGTGGCAATGTTCCAGGCTGCCGTAACCCTAAGACCCGCTGCCCAGAGGATCAGGGTCAAGTCTGCCCATACGCCTACATTCTGGTGGGTAAACATGACAATCTGCATGCCGTCCTCTGGCATATGTTCAGCCAGATTCCGATAAATTTCCACCATACTCTGATTAAAGCTCTCTCCCGTCCCTTTTACCGCTAAAGCCCTTTTGCTGTCTGCATACCAGTCAGGAAAGATATCAAGCAGCATCTTTTTGTCCCAGGCCAAGAAGAATTCGGAGAGCTCGTGGTAGTTTATAGCATCGGCATAGGGAGGGTCGGTGAGCCAGAAACAACATGTATTTACAACATTTCTTGCATCTTTTACTTGTAAATACGCATCACTACTAATCGAATAATTTTTTATATCAAAAAACCATACATTTATTAGATCTTGTAATGATCTAGCCCCAAAATTATATATGGTATTTAAAGCTTGATTACTATAAGTATCCACTACTTTTTCCACACCATCTCCTGGATTCCACCTACTTAGTCTTGAATTCCAATTACAACACTTATTGATCCCCAACAACCCCACAACCTTCTCCTTCTGTGTCTTCGCATGCTTATCAATCAGCTCCATCAGCAGCCCGTGCACTAAGAGCTGCCTGGAGTTGAACAACTGGTGCCAGTATGCCCAGCCTCTTGTCCTGATTGGTTCAAAAGTTTTTTCCCCTTCTTCGATAATACTGTTTGGAATATACCCCTTCTCCTGCCACTGGGCAAACCTCTCTTTGAGAAGCCGTATTACCTTCTCTTCCCTGGCTAAATCCTCTTTGGTCGGCGCAGTGTAGTACCTTTCGGTCTTCACTTTGCCGTTTGCATCAACATACTCTTTTTCATACCTGATACAGTACAGCCGCTCCTGGAAAACATCATCGGGGCGGGGAACAAACTCATGAGACTCCCAGCGGCGCAGGCCGTATTCCACCGTCCCATCATCGTGCCTTCTGTCCTTGCGGATAGCAGTTATAGGAGTGGTATTTTGACAGTGAGGACAGTACAAACTGCTGTCTTTAATCGTCGCCATCTTCTCTGCCTGTTCCATCTCTGTTTTTGTGGCATTCGATTTTATTTCGATGTCAAACCCTTTTTTGTCTGCATTTTCTTTTAAGATAGCCACCGTTTTTGTTCCTTTACCGATTACCCAGGAAGGGGCCAGGGGCACACTCCAGCCGCATTCGGGGCAAACCGTTTCATTGCAGTAAAGATAGGAATTTGCCCTGTGTCCCTTTTCGTTGTGCTCTATCCCCCACTCGGTAATCTGCTTGTCGGCAAGTGCAAATATCTTCTCTTGAAATTCCCGCAGGCTTGCTATTTCTTCATCGGAGCTGCCGTTGATATTGAGGGCTGCCCAGGTTAAAAGCATGGCAATGGGGTTTAAATCGGAAGCATAAACATCACAGCCCATCCTGGCTGCCTCAAAGGGGACACTCCCCCCGCCGCAAAAGCAGTCGCCCACCACCGGGATTTTGCCAAACCTTCTCCTGCCAAGTTCCTGCACCAGTTCCTGGAGGTTTGATGCGTTTGTGCCAAGATATTCGTTGATTTTTTCCCACTCGGATTCGGGGAGGTTGTCCACTTCTTCAGGCCTTATGCAGTAAGTAAGCTTTTCATCATAAGAAAGCCTGTTGAAAACCAGTTTCTGCAGGTTTTCCTTTTCTTCCCTGGTTATATCTTTACGGTAAGATATCTTACCGTTACCTTCTTCTTCAAAGTACCTTTTTCTCTCCCCTGGAGTAAGGTTATCATAAATCTCCTGCAGGGGTATGGATTTATTTTTCCTCAGCCATAGTCCTTCTTCATCCATGGTCAGGATTTTCAGGAAAATCTCCCGATCAAGTTTTGGATTATCGCTGGCAGGCATTAACAGCCCAAGTAATGCCGCCCTTACAAGGATGAGAGGCTTCCTGCCCCACCACTTGCCAAGTCCAGTCAAAGTTTGCCCCAAATTTGCCTTCCTTTCCTTGTAGCTCTCCTTGGATACCTTGGATACTGGAAACTGCACCTCTATAAATGATTGAGCATAATCAGCCATTTTTACACCGCCTCTTCTAGTCATCAATTTTCCTGCCGATCAGCAGGTCGAAAAGCTCCATCTGCCTATTGGACTCTTCCACGGGGTTTTCGGTCAGGGCATATCTTACTGCCTTTCGCCATCCCCGCCTGTCTTTTAACCCCCCCGTGGCAGCATTGGTCATGGTGAAAAGCCACCAGCGCTCCTCAGGGCTTAAACCCAGCCAGTTCTTGATCGCCGTCGGAATAACCGACGGGTCGCAGTCCTCGATGGCCCAGGCCAAAAGCACCATTTCTTTTCCGAAAAGCCGCTGGACGGGTACCTGCCCGATATGCCACTTCCCAACAGGCAGTTTTTCTTTTTTCAGCCTGCTGTTGAATTCGTCTTTCAAAGCGTCTTCGATCAGTTTCCATTTGTATTTGCCAAGCTCCACCTTCGGCCTGTCTATGGTATAATCAATAGCCTGTACCTGAGCATCATCCTGCCACTTAAAGCGCTCGTAGATAACCACCTTCCCGTCATTACTGCGGGGGATGGTGACTAAAAAATGGTGCTGGGACTCTTCAGGAATAAAACCAAAACCAATTACCTGTCTTCTTTCCGCCATTATTGCACAATCTCCTGTTCCTTAAAATCTTGCAGGGATTTTTTCTTCGCAGCCACCCAGTCCAGAAAGTCCTGTCCTGTGGCAAACCGCGTAATGCCGTATTCCAGGCTTATGTTTACTTTGCCCTCAGATAGAAAATTACTTCTGACAGCATCCATGCTGTTTTCTAAACGTTCTATATCCACTTTCAGGGAAGAATCAACGGTCAGCTCAATCCAGCCTTTTTCTCCGCCACCGTCATCCACCCTGTAGAAGGTTACAATCACATCGGAGAGCTCTGCGCCATGTTTTTTTAAGAGTCCAAGCTCCTGGTAGGTTTCTGCCGTGTCATTGGTTTTGCACCGTTTGTAGAGTTTCAAAGGTTTGTTTTTATCGATGGCAATACTCGTTCCTTTTGCTCTGTCAATCTTTACCTGAATAGTGTCGGAATATATTCCCTGGGCTTCCGCCACCGCCAGTACAAAAGTGCAGTTTTTCGGGACGATAATTTCCTCATCATAGATACCGCCGTACTCTTTGGGATTTGAACCGTCCGTTGTATATTTGATGGTGACAGGGGGGGCTGATAGAAGTTCTACGACCTTGTCTTCACCCCTATCAAACACCCTGTATTTGAGCGTGATTTTATTCTGCCATTCCACAGGGTCCCCCGTCTCGTGCTCTCCTGTACTGTCTACGCACAAAAATGACAGTTTCATCTCCCTTGTTTTAAATTCGTTAAGATTTTCTACCAGGTTCGAAGCTGCTGTAGCAGGCGCACCTATTTCGTAATGTACTCTGTCCCCGTATTGGGGGATAAGCTTTAAGGTTACCTCTCCCGTTGTGTCGTCTCTGCGTAATTCTTGAACTAAAACCTTCGTTTTTTCTTTTGGAAAGGGAGGCTTTTCAATATAACCGCCGTGTTCCCGCCAGATGCCTTTTTTCAGCATGTCATCTTTTAAATCATCCAGGGCCCGCGGCAGGTGCCACTGCCAGGCAGGATTGGTAGCTGCCCGATCTTTTACATCGCTCCAGCGCATTTCCTTCTGGGTAAACAGGCGGTCTTCGCATTTTTTCCTGAAAGTGTCATCTGCCACATCCGTAGTAAATTTCTGTCTCTGTAAGAGGACATCCCTGATTTGTTTTTCACCGTTATAATCATTGCCTGTAAACTCCATGAAGAAGTCGGCCTTTAAAAGCCCAGTTTTGGCAGGGTAGTAGAGCTGGACAAAGGTTTCCCTGGCCGCCTGCAAAAGCTCAAGCTTGATCCTGTCCCGTTTCTCCAAAGCCTTTTGGTACTGAGGATTATTGGCAGGGGTTTTTTCTTCTTCCATCCTGGCAATGATCTGGTTAATCGCTTTGTGCTCTTTGGCAGCGTGATAGAGTTTATCCATGGTGCTTCTTGTGCCAGATAGAAACATCACCCTGTTTTTGTAGCGTTCATTTTCGTAGAATTTCTGCAGGTCTGGGTGCAGGCCCGAGCCTCCCGTATAGGGCTCGAAAAGGACAAGGAGCACCTTGTCTTCGGAAAGGCTGATTTCATCAACGGCTGGGAAGACCTGCACTTTTTGATAACAATCTCCTACTGTCGGCTTAAATTTTTCCTCCAGAAAAGTCCTTAATTCTTTTTTGGCGCTTTCGTTATCATAGGAATCCACAAGGGAATTCAATTCGGCAATGAGGTTTTTGGTGTTTTTAAAAAAGAGCCTACCGTCCCTGTCGGTAAAGAGGTACCAGGCCCGCATGACAAATTCGTCCAGAGCCCTTTTGACCCTTGTTATGTCCTTACCTGGTTCGCACAGGTACCCTATTGTTTCCTGTAAGGAAAGCCCCAGAAGAGCATTGGGAATATCAGCAAGGGACGCCACAAGAATAAGTTTGGCCAGTTCCTGCATGCAGGTTTCGTTCATGGTCGCATCAACGATTTCGGCAACAGCTTTACCATTGGCAGCGATATCATGGGCAATGGCGTTGGCAAGGGAAGGCTTGATCTGGGTCACAGCTGTAAGCATTTCGGGGTCGTTTAGGTCAAAATCATACACATTAACCAGATACTTCTCCTGTGCCTTCGGCTTGTCTCCCCTGTATAACTGAGAAATGATAATCCGCATGAGGCGAATCAGGCCCCGCGTCTGCTGAAAGCCTGGATTTTCTTTAAAGCGGGCGTACAAGTCCCTGATAGAAGGATGGAAGGGGTAAGAATCCTTGATCCCTACAAAAACCTGCTCTGGGGATAGATTGGTATATCCCATCTGTTTTGCTTCCAAAACAGCCTGTTTGTAAGCATTGGCAATTTCGTTTATTTCACTTTCCGCAGGCAGCTCCTTAAAAAGCCTTTTTCTTAAGATGTGGTAGATTTCATCCGAAGTGCTGCTAACTGGCTCAATATTCAGCGCAGAACGGTTGACCTCGTTTTCCAGTTCCTTAAAAGAAGACTGCAATAACTCGCTCCCGCTCTCATATGTAGCTTTTAAGTCGGAAATAACAACACAGACATTGGAAAGCTCTTCTTTGCCCAAAGCATTGAACAGATTGGCCAATGCTGTCGTCGTCACTGTAGCCAAATTCGAATCGCCGATCATTTTCGCTTTAGCGTTTTCCAGATAAGGAGGCAGCTCGTCTAACAAAATCAGGAGCGGTTCACCTTTTAAAAGGTTAATCCACGCTGTCTGCCCAGGCGCCTGCAGAGGGGTATAGTAATCCTTAAAGACTTCTTTTTTGCCCAGTTGCTCGGCAATGGCTCCCCAGATGCCATAAGGTGCATCGCTTTCCCTGCCCGTGAAGGCCACAACTTTGATCTTCCCAAGATGGCTGTTTTTAAATCTATCGCCCATTACTTTTTGTCTGAATTCGGGATGCTTTGCCAAAAGCCCTAGGGCAATCATGTTGTGAGTTTTACCGCCGCCCATTGATTGAGTCAGTTTTATTAAGCCCGTCGCTCCCTGCCTGTGGAAACGCTTGAAAGCAGTTTCCAATAAGATTTTCATCCCTTGAGTCATGAAGTTCTCCTCAAAAAAACGATGCGGATCGATGCGGTTTTCAATTAAATCAGCCAGGTCTAAAACGTCGCCCCTTTGCGTTTCATCAAAGACGCTCTCTCTCGGCTTGCAGAGTTCAAACAAGGTTTTCACCATTTCAGCCCCTCTCTTAATCCACTTCATATTTTAACAAATTGCATAATTAAATCCTTTATTCCATGGTCTGTTTTTCCCGCATATCAATTGAGCCGCCAGCTATTTCCCCCTTATCGAGGGTGTAAAAATAGGTATAAACCATGTTGCGCAAAAGGCGGCTAATTGTCACGTTATACTTTTGAGCCAGGTTTTCAATATAAGACAGTTCAGTTTCCGAGACCTTAATATTAATCATTTTTCCTTCTTTCGTGCGAAAGGTATAGTCCTCTAAAAGCTGCTTTGGGTGGAAGTGGAACAGTATATACATAATCATTTTTGCTCTCGTTGCAGCAATTTTGTTCTCTTCTGCATACTCCTTTAATTTTCGGTGCATCTGCGGTGTTACCACAGTCCAAATTTCATTCGTCTTTTTCACTAAGTCAACACCTCGCACATAGTCATCCAATATAATAGTAAATTATGGAATGAAAATAATCAAGTTTTTTTTAAATTTTTATTTAAAATTAATCAGGCAAATGCGTTAGCTTAGTGAGGCTTTCCGTAGCTCTCGCTTGATAATAGGTTTATAATTACAAGATAAAATTTATCAAAATTACGTTTTTAAGTTAGCCTTAACGTATTATTTAGTCTTATCCCAATATTAATGCGTTTTTCTTTCAGTTTTTAGTGTTTTCTTTACTGTACACTTTAAAAACCTCTTTACTTGTGGCGTTTTAAAATCGTAATTATAACAAGCCCCACTTCTTTTCTATGTTTTACCAATTCCATTAATACTGGCCAATACAAATTAATTTGTGTTAACACATACTAATGTGAATTAATACATATTAGTAGAAAATATCTTATTCGCTTTTTCTTTGCACGATTTTAAAAACATAAAGTAAAATCATAATACGTTTTTAGAAGTAAAAACTTATTTGCTCAAGTTTTTTCTACTAATTTTTTTATCGATTTTTTTAAGAAAATATATTGATGACCAAAATACATAATGGTAAAATATTACTGCAGTAAGGCTTAGCACCGATTTCCGAAAGGAGATGATAATAGCATGGTTACCTTCAATAAATTTGTCTGCTCAAATAAAGGTATTTTTTGGTTAACTGTCCTAAAAAGAGACTTTTGGCACGCTGACGCAATAATTGAAGTCCCGCGTATAGACGGAAAAAGAACTGTAGTTTTCCGAAAAACATTTTTTGCCCCCTTTGCTGCCACACTAACAACTTTATCCATGCGCCTGGCGGAGGCATTTACGGTATAGATTTATAGGACCTGATTAAAACCCTGACAACAGGGCTTTTTTTGTTTTACCACCATCCGAAGAAAATTGCCCATGAACATGTTACTTTTTAACCCTTTTTATTTTTTATGGAGTAAAATTTGAGTTTTAAAATTTGCTTCCTTATAATTGTTTTTGTAAATAAACCCCTTGAAATAACTCCAGCTTAAAACATGAAAGGAGGTCAACTATTATACAAATCATTAAGGGGTGGTAAGCATTGAAAAAGGGCAACGTAATAATTAAAACAGAGGAGTGTATTTCAAAGGTAAAACTATTGAAAAGAGAATACATGCCAGATGTTGTAAAAATCATAGAACAAAAAGCATTTATGAGTACAGAGGAAGAAGATGAATTTTATAGGCCAGCAATAGAACTGCTTGACTTCATATACAGCCAAATTCAAAACAAAGCAAGCTGAATAATTAGCAAAAGGAGGGAGTCACAGCGAACAAAATAAAATCGTCTATTTTCAGCAAAAAAATAAAATGTATGAGCAAATAAAGGCAAGTAAAGGGGTGATAACATGGAAAACACAATCAAAGCAGCTGCTTATGCTCGATATTCCAGTGACAACCAATCGGACTCGTCGATTGATGCGCAACTCAGAGCTATAGAAGAATACGCAGCAAGAAATAATATCACTATTGTTAAGACTTACATTGACAGAGCTAAGACGGCCACCACAGATAATAGACCTGAGTTTCAAATTAACGATAGTAAACTGGGTTTGTTTAATGTTGTAATTGTCCATAAACTGGACAGGTTTTCAAGAGACAGATATGATAGCGCTTTTTATAAACGTCAACTGAAAAAGAATGGTATTAGGCTTATTTCAGTTCTTGAAAACATTGATGACAGCCCTGAGTCCATAATCATGGAATCCGTGCTTGAGGGTATGGCAGAATATTATTCTCGCAACCTCGCACGGGAGGTAATGAAAGGTATGAAGGAAAGGGCTTTTTTATGTCAGCATTTAGGTGGTATTCCCCCGTTGGGCTACGACGTTGATCCTCAATCGAAGAAATATGTCATAAACGAGTATGAGGCCGAAATTGTAAAGACTATCTTCAAAATGTAGCTCGATGGTTACGGCTATTCTGCAATAATAGACTATCTAAATACAATAAGGTTATAAAACAAAAGTCGGTCAGCCTTTTGGGAAAAATTCCATCCATGACATTCTTGTAAATGAAAAATATTCTGGTACTTATATTTTCAATCGATGTGCATCAAAAAACGCAGATGGTAAAAGAAATAACCATGCGTCTAAATCTGAAGAAGAAGTGATCAGAATACCTGGCGGAATACCCGCTATCATATCCAAGGAAGATTTCCAGAAAGTCCAGGAGAAGATGCAACGAAATAAGAAACGGGCTTCCGCTTACAAAGCAAAGGAAACGTATTTGCTTTCAGGACTAATATACTGTGGGGAATGCGGGCACGCCATGATAGGAAACGTCAAGCACTCTGGCAGAAACAAACTCAAGTACGTTACTTATAGATGTGGAAATAGAGACAGGACAAAAGGCTGTAAAAACAAGGAAATCTACAGGGAATATATTGAAGAGTACGTGTTACAGCAATTGGAAGAAAAAATATTCAACGAAGCAAACATACCGCTTCTTGTCGAAAAACTGAATAAGAACAATAAAAACGATGAAGCTAAACAAAAGATCAAGGCTCTCACTGAAAAGATTAGACAGGTAGACATACAAATAAAAAATGTCCTATCTATGATTCGCAGCGGATGTAGTTCCAGGATATTAGCCGAAGACCTGGAGAATCTAGAAAAAGAAAAAATGGAGCTAGAACTCCAACTCCATGAAATAAAGGATAACTCACCAAAAAATATAATTGACGAGAAAACGCTTGCCAAGATTTTCTCGTCGTTCCGCCAGTTTGTGAAAGACAGAAACATACAAGAAGTGAAGAGATTTATTCATCAATATGTAGAAAAAGTACTCGTTTATGAAGATCACGTTAAAGTGGTCTTCAAACTGTACATAATTGTGGCTACATTTGGTGGAGGCGAGGGGAGTCGAACCCCTGTCCGAAGGTGCATCGATAAAAGCTTCTACAGGTTTAGCTCTCGATTTGGTTCTCGCCGGCTTTTCTCCCGAGAGCAGGATAAAAGACCGGCCAGCTCCGTAAGTTTCTCCCGCAGCGCCGGAGCAACGCCACAGGAAGATCCCGCTATTATGACACCCTTTTCCCGGCCGGCGGGCGCGTTCGGGAAGGGCGCGCCGCTTTTAATTAAGCGGCGAGAGCCAATTCTTCGTTGGCGTTTATTTTACGCTTCCGGATTTACGAGTCGGAAAGCTCGACCTGCAGCTTTTATCCCTGCCACCCCCGTCGAAACCACACGCCCCCATATTCAATTTATGGGTTCTACATTATTATACAACAAAAGAATCCCGATATCAAGAAACATCAGATTTCATATCCGTCCTCGTTTCTCGATATGCTTTTCTATAATATCCAATATTAGCCTGAGACTGTTTCTTTCTTCCGCGGCCAACAACTGAATAAAGTCGTCCATTTCTCCCGCATCGGCTTTCATCAAAGCTTTATAATAATTCTCCCGATTTTCCTGCTTTATAACTACGGGAGCACAACCATATTTCATTAAGATCAAATTCATGAGCAATCTTGCTACTCTTCCATTGCCGTCATCAAAAGGATGGATTGCACCCGGCTTGTAATGAGCTCTGGCACTTAGGTGGTCTCCACTAAACACAACTTCCCCCACGGTCTCGCTGTCCCCTGAGCTTGAAATAAAATATTGGGAATAGGAAGGATTTTAAAATTTTATAGCGAATGTATATTATAGTGAGACGTCGTCTCATAATATGAACCTGCCAAAACTTTCTTGAAAGGAGAGGATTCATATGTTAAATCTGGAACATGTGGGTATTTGCGCAAAAGACACGGTGGCTTTAAAAGACTGGTATGTCAGGCTTTTTAACCTCAAAGTGGTGTATGACAACAAAAAAGAAAAACCCACCTTTTTTCTTATGTTACCGGATGGCGGTTTAATCGAAATATATCCTGCGGAAGTTTCAGGTGAGAGTGTAAATAACAAATATCAGGGTATAAGGCATCTGGCTTTCGGTACAGATAATATAGAAAAGGAATACGAAAATCTTTTAAAGAATAACGTAGAAATCCTGACCGAATTGAGCACAAATGCAAAGGGCGTAAAAACCGTATTCTTCAAAGACATCGAGGGAAATATAATCCACTTTATACAAAGACCCGAGCCCTTATGCTAGCGCTACCCTGAAGTGACAATTTCTAGGGCCCGTCAAAGGCTAACCCCTCGCCTTCCGGTGGGGATGGGGGTTTGGGAGCAAATCTCCATCCGGGTCCGCGAAAATGTATCTGTAAGGTCAAAATATGTTTTCTATGGCTCGTAGATCATCTTTCGGGTCATGCCGCCGTCGATTACAAGGTTTATCCCGGTAATGAAGCTGTTCTCATCGGCAGTAAGAAAGAGGCACGCCCTGGCGATATCTTCGGGCTTCCCCACGCGGCCCGCCGGGTGCTGAAGGTGGTCTATTTCGCGGAGCTTTTCATAGTCGCCTGTTTCTATCCACCCGGGACTTATGGCGTTCACCCTTATACGGTCAGGGCCCAGAGAAACCGCCAGAGCATGGGTGAGGGCAAGTATCCCGCCTTTTGAAGCCGCGTAGCTTTCGGAGTCGGGCTCGGACATGATGGCCCTGGTGGAGGCAATGTTTACTATGGAGCCTCCGCCGCTTTTTCTCATGATCTTCGCCGCTTCCCGGGAACAGAGGAATGTGCCGCGCAGGTTTGTATTTATGACGCTGTCCCATTCCTCCACTGTGAGGTCATAGGGAGATTTCCAGCAGCCGAACCCGGCATTGTTTATGAGAATATCCAGCCTGCCGTACCTTTCTTCGGTCTTTTCCATTAATTTTACCACATCCTCGGGCCTGCTGACATCGGCGAGGACGGCCAAGGCTTCGCCGCCTTCTTGTTTTATAAGCCTTTCCTTTTCTTGCGCATCCTGGAAATTCCGGTCGGCTATGACCACTTTCGCGCCGCGGCCTGCGTACATCCCGGCGATGCTCCGCCCTATGCCACGGCCGGCACCCGTTACCACCACCACTTTATCTTTGAAATCCATGCCAGCTCTCTCCCTCCCGCCGTCATTGAATTTTATCAGGATAAATCCACACCGCTTCCTTCTCCAGTTGCCTGTAAAAGCGCCGGTTTTCAGCCCGCAGTTTGCCGAACTCTTCTTCTGTATAAATCAACAAATCCACCGGCACCGGTATTTCCATGACATCCCATTCCACCGGCCTTACAGTCTCCTCACTCTGCAAAGGACCGTAATGCTCTTATAGCTTTTTCTCCCGCCTGCTGGGCGGCAAAACACGCCCATTCATGATGTCCACTGCACCGGGATTCCTCCGCATGCTTCAAATCCTTTATAGCCTGGTTCAACCAGTCGAAAGCCCGGTTCGGCATAGGATGCCCTCCCTTCACTCGTCCTTAATATGATATCAATTTTCAGACAGTTTGTAAACTATATTTTGATAAAATCATGCTTATATGTGAGAGATGTTATACTTTTTACACCAGGGCGTGGTGATATTATAAAGCCTGCATCAGCCAACCTACCGTACCGTTGGTAAAATTGGTGCAGGGCATTGCGTGAAGGTTTCATGCAGGATTTTCGTCGTCTGGTAAATCGACATTTGCCCTCGAGGAGCGGTTCGAGCTGAGAAATCACAGTCAGCATCAGGAGGATGTATAAAATGTCGGACGTAAAAGAGATTTAGACTGAACAGTCGAAAAAAGTATTGAAGATCAAACTGGGGTGTAAATCCGAAGGAAGTTCGAAAACAGACAAAAGAACTCATTGAAAATATTGATGCCTGAAGTTTCCCCGGCGGAGCAAAAACTTATAGAAGGAAGCTACTCCCCTGAAGAATTGAGAGGGCTTTGCACCATACACATGTAGATGTTAAAAAGTGAGCTTGGCGGGACCATATATTTAAAGAGTGCTGGAAAATATTATCCCATTTTACCTTCTTACTTATAAGTCAGGAAGCCCGGGACTGTGACCTGGGCTGTTATTCACTCCGTCTGGATTGATAAATTTTTCTGATTTCATCGAACACGATATGTATTCCCTACTTTATTTATCACTTACAAACTGCTATGTCAAAGGCTATGCAGGCTCCGCCTTCGGGAAGGTTAAAGGCCTTTATGGCACCTCCGTGCGCTTCCACGAGTTTTCCGGCAATATAAAGCCCGAGGCCCATGTGCCCCCCCTCTGACCTTCGGGCATCATCCCCTCTATAAAATCTATCGAAGATATGGGCCAGGTCTTTTGGACTGAATCCTTTCCCGGTATCGCAAATCCTAAAGTATAGCCTGTCGTCTTTTATCGCCACATCCATGTTTATGCGCCCCGAATCCGGAGTATAGCGAATACTGTTCATGACTATGTTGTCCAGTATTCGCTCCAGCTTGTCTCTGTCTATCAGGCACGGTGCCTCGCGGGGCCTTGCATCGTATACGTTTGTATAAAATTTAATATTTTTCTTCCGGGAAAGCAGCCTGTAATTTTCCTCTTTCTGCAGGATAAAAGCTTTTACGCCAAGTGGTTCAGGTTCCAGTTTAATATCCGAAAATTCCAGTTCAGAGGCATAGTGTATTTTTTGAACAAGACTTGAAACCTTTCCTTCATTTTCCTTGATTACACTTAAATATCTGCGCAGCTTATCGCTGCTGTGCTGGTTCCCTTCATAAGGGCTTCCGCATATCCCTGGATGATGGAAAGCGGCGTTTTAAGGTCATGGGCCAGCGCCTCCAGCATCTCCCGCCTCTGCTGTTCCATCCTCCACTGGAGGACCAGCGACTTTTCCAGCTCATTCTTCATTTCATTAAATGCTTTACAGAGCCTGCCCAGTTCATTGGGAGCATCATAGTCGATGACGAAATCCAGGTTTTTCTCCCCTATTTTCACCGACGCCTCTATCAGCAGATTTAAAGGTTTTGCGATATTCTTGGCGAAGATCCTTGCGAATACCCAGGTGAAAAGGATTACATAAAAAAACGGGGAAAATATGACCGCAAAAAATATAATGGAAATCCACATTTTATCCGTTAAGCTGCGGTAAGTAGGAGCCAGAGCGTAGGAAAGGGATACGGCACCGGCTATTTTCCCCTGGGGATCTATTACCGGCACCAAACGGACGTACTTTCTTTTTAAGCTGAAAGTGGTGTTTATCTTTCTGTAGAGCTGGCTCTGGTCCTCTACGATTAACTCTTTATCTGTGCCGTAGATCCGGCGGCCGGAACTATCCATCACCTGGTAGGAGATGCCTTCAGCAGGAATGATTTTTTCAAGAGCCGCCTGCCCCGCGCGGCTGAAAATATACACCTCCCTCTTCCTTATATGATCCTCTATGTCGGGGATTTTTTTCTCGTAATAATTGGCCGGATACATGTTTTTGTATTCGATTTTCCCATACAATACAAAGCCCAAAAAATATGTGGCGATGGTGGCGGCGACGCTGAACGCCAGTATGAGTATGAAACTGATAATAAATTGAGCTTTTAGAGGCTTTTTTTCCATCATCTTATTTTCTCCCACCGGTAGCCGATACCCCATACCGTAGAAATATATTCGGTGTGGGGGTCGGCTTTGGCAAACTTTGCCCTTATATTTTTAACGTGCTCCGCCACGGTGGAGGAATCCCCTTCGGCATCATAACCCCAGATTTTTTCATAGATCTGGTCTTTCGAAAATACCTGGCCGGGATGCAGGGATAACAGCTCCACTATATCGAACTCGATTTTTGTGAGCGCAATCAACCTGCCGTTTATTCTGACCTGCCTCCCCTTCAAATCTACCGTTAGATTTTTAAAATTTATCAGCGTCCTCCTCCCGCAGGTATTCAGGTATACAGCCCTATTTTCCCGCCGGAGGTGGGCTTCAACCCTTGCCATAAGCTCGCCCAGGCTGAATGGTTTTACCACATAATCATCTCCTCCCAGGGCAAGACCCTTAATCCTGTCGGTTTCCGACTGTCTGGCGCTGAGAAAAATAATGGGGCACAAGACTTCATCCCGGATGCGCCTGCAGACATCGAATCCGTCCACCTCCGGCATCATGATATCCAGTATGATTAAGTCAGGCTGCTGCGGGGCAATCTGCTTGCTAAAAAACCGTTGAAACCTCCTGCCAGTTCTTCTTGATTTACCATCATTCCCGAAACAAGCCCCGCCCCCGCCGGAATAACCACCGCAGCCCATACTTCAAAGAAGGCCTGGTATATTGCGGGCTGAATATCCGGAGTAACTTTTTTCAGTGAAAAATACCATGTCAATAATGCCGCAAGGGCAAACGGGGTTAAGAACGACACCCATCCTGCCGGTGTGCGTTTGGTTTTCAGCCATTCGGCCGACAGTATATTTAAAAAAGACACCCCATCCATCACCACACTTCCCTTCTATTAAACCATATGGCCGTCAAGGCAGTAAAGATGGTGAAAGATACGATTGCCGCAGCTATTCCCGGAAGTATCACCGAAGGATTTAAAAGAGGGTCTCCCGGTTCCAAAAGTACACCATTGGGGTGAACCCCTATTATGGGGCACATCAGCCTTGTGGGCCTGCTCCACGGCACAAATATCCAGTAAGATTCAGGGGCAGCCATGACTCCCGCCGCAAGGCCCAAAAATCCCACGGCCATGCTGGCAAAGGCGCCCTTTTTCGCGGCCACCCACAGCTGCAGCGGTATTAAGTCCATGGAGCTTACCCACATGGCAAGGCCGCCCGCTGTAATTTTAAACCATGGTATATTCCCATCCGCGGTAATAAGCCCCGATATGACGGTGGAGGCGATGAGGACCAATGTGGCAAGCCCTGTATGCGCTGCCATCACCAGAACCCTGGCTGCCCACAGGCCCGGGAGTGAAATATCGCGGGTGTGCAGGTTCCGGTAATTGCCCGCCCTTTCTTCCTGAACCTGCACCAGTGCGGCAAACAGGGCAGTACCCATGGGAATAAACAATACCGACCACCAGTTGTAAACTTGGCCGAGAAGCAGCTGCCACGTTTTTATAAAGTCCTCAGGTATGAATAATTTTTGAAGCAGTGCGAGCAATATAAAAAACAGCGGTCCGAATATTATAAGGCGTCTTGCAAAAGTCTTTTTGTATTTGAGATACTCGGATTGGATTATACCAGTCATCTTTTATCCTCCTTAGGTTCTATACAATTTTTTAAAAAATAAATGGTCACAATCTTGATTTGGCGTGCTTTTTTATTTATTATGTTTTTCCATGACTCTCAGTACGGCGCCACACCGTCTCATTTTTATCAGTCTTTACAACTTCCATAAAAAGAGACTCCAGGTCTTCGCCGGGGCTGATTTTCCCCTGATATTTCAGCTCGCCATCGCTGATAATTCCTATATAATCTACAACTTGCGATACTTCCTGTAGTATATGGCTTGACAGAATTACTGTGATACCCCTTTTCGAAACCGAGCGGATCAATTCGCGCAGTTCCTGGATCCCGATGGGGTCGATGCCGTTGGTGGGCATCCTTTTCCTCATATCATCTCCTTTCTATAGGAGATATCAATTTAAACCCCATACCGCCAACTGGCACCGGCAGAGGCCAAAAATACCATTTGTGCCGTATCACCTCTATAACCGCTGGCGCAGGAAGGACGCTTCAGCCTTTATTACCTTTTCTGTATCGTTATTTCAGTGGAGCGGTAAGCCGGATGGGCCCGCACTTAAACGACTTTATTCTTTGCTCCGGTATGGAAAGTAATTTTTATTTCCATAAATTAAACTAACCCGCATTTATAAAGAATTTATAAAGTAAAACTGTTGACATCAAACCATAAACTGTATATACTGTTTATATACGGTTAATACTTTATATACAGAAGGAGGTGCCTATGCAGATCATCATCTCCTATGCATCCAAAGAACCCATATATGAACAGATAGCCAGGCAGATCAAAAATCAGATACTGACAGGAGAGCTGTCGGCAGGAGATATGCTCCCTTCCATCAGGAGTCTTGCCAGAGAACTCCAGATCAGTGTCATCACCACCAAAAGGGCCTATGAGGAGCTGGAGAAAGAAGGCCTCATAGAAACCGTCGGGGGGAAGGGAAGCTTCGTATCGGGTGAGAACAAAGAACTCCTGCGGGAAAAGCGGCTCAAGATGCTGGAGGAAAAACTGGAGAAAGCAGTGGAAGACGCGCGGCTATTGGGTTTAAGCCTTGCAGAGCTTCAGGAAATGCTGGAACTTATTTATAGGGAGGGTGAAAAATGTACACTATACTGAAGGTTGAAAACCTGAAGAAAAAATTTAAAGACTTTGCATTGAAGGATATCAGCTTCAGCCTTGAGCGGGGCTATATCATGGGGTTCATCGGCCCTAACGGATCCGGCAAGACCACCACCATTAAGCTGATAATGAATTTGATAAAAAAGGACGGCGGAAAGGTGATCTTTTTTGAGGGGCTCGACAGTATCAGGAACGAAAGGGAGATAAAACAGAGGATAGGCTTCGTATATGATGAAAACCACTATTATGACGACCTGACTGTACAGGAGATGAAATATATCATCGCAAGGTTTTACACAAACTGGGATGAAGCTGTCTTTCAAAAATATTTAAAGAGATTTGAACTCCCTCCCCGGAAAAAGATTAAGGACCTCTCAAAGGGGATGAAAATGAAGTTTTCCATTGCCATGGCCCTGTCGCACCACGCCGAGCTCATACTAATGGATGAACCCACATCAGGCCTGGACCCGGTATTCAGGGCGGAAATACTCGAAATCCTCTCCGACCTCATGCAGGACGAAAACATGGGGGTGCTCTTCTCCACCCACATCACCAAAGATCTGGAAAAGATAGCCGATTACATTACTTTTATTAACAAAGGAGAAGTTGTGTTCAGCGACACCAAAGACGCCGTAATGGAAAGTTACGGTATAGTAAAGGGCGGTAGAGAACTGCTGAACGCCGATATCAGGAAGGAGTTTATCGGAATAAGAGAGAACGAGTTTGGTTTTGAGGCTCTGATCAGGGATGTGAAAAAAGCCAAAAGGGTCCTGGGAAGCAATGTGGTTTTTGAAAGGCCCACTCTGGATGATATCATGTTATACACGGTAAGGGGGAATAATAATGCTTAACCTGGTATTAAAGGATTTTCTTGTACAGAAAAAAACACCCCTGATATCCATCATATACAGTGTGTTTTTCTTCATAGTCTTTCGGGGGGATGTCTTCAAAGATTTCGTATATATCATGGGCTCTGTAGCCATAAGTTATATTTACCTCATGTATACCGTCAACCTGGATGAAAAGAACAAGAGCGATTTAATAATAAACAGCCTGCCGGTAACAAGGAGACAGGTGGTGATGGCAAGGTACCTGTTTTATATCGCCGCGATACTTTCCGGCATATTAACAATGGCAGTGGCGGGCATTATCCTTAAAACAGTCCCGGGATTTTCCGGCTTTTACTTTATAAAACCGGTGGATTTCCTGGCGGCGTTTTCTATATCCGGCATCCTGGCCTCCTTTCATGCACCGCTGGCTTATAAGTTCGGAATCAATGCAAGGTATTTTGATATGGCCATATTTTTTGGATTGTTCTTTGCTCCCGGTTTTCTGGCGGATTATATAAAAAGGCATTCCGGTCTGGATACAATCAACTACTTTAAGAATTTAACACAGCATTCCAATTGGAACTCAATAGGTTTGGCAGCATCAGGCTTTACCTTGATCATTATAATGATCTCCCTGGCGATTTCCATAAAAATATATGAAAGCAGGGAGTTCTGAAGGCCCTGCAAATATAAATACACGCACTGCACAGACAGTCCCATGTACGGGCGGAACCGGCGGCGGGCGCCGCTTTCAGAGCAGAACGCACCTGCATATTCCCCCGGCTGATGAACAGCCGGGGTTTAACACGCTTCAACCTGCTTTTTAATTCAAATTATTCACCTTTCAGGCCTATTTCACCGGCCACCTTCTGCATACCTTTAATGGTCTCCTCGATGATCCAGTCCAGATCCATACCTAGCATCCTGGCGCCTTCTTCA
Organism: Thermorhabdus hydrogeniformans; assembly: GCF_049310025.1. Classification (NCBI taxonomy): domain Bacteria; kingdom Bacillati; phylum Bacillota; class Clostridia; order Thermosediminibacterales; family Tepidanaerobacteraceae; genus Thermorhabdus; species Thermorhabdus hydrogeniformans. Next base: position 25,507 of record NZ_JBJYKD010000028.1, read on the forward strand.
ATGACCTCCCGGTTGACGCCGGCGGCAAAGTTTTTCTGCTTCCATTTCTTTTTTACGGACTTCACCGTGGTGCTCATGATGCTCCTGTCGGGCCGAAGCAGGGCGGTAGCGGTAATAAGGCCAGTCAGTTCATCGATGGTATAAAGTACCTTTTCCATCCTTTCAAGGGGCTCTATATCAACGCAGATTTTCCAGCCGTGGCTCTGGACGGCCCTTATGTATTCTTCAGGCCATCCTTCTTCGGTGAGTATATCCCTCACTTTCTTGCAGTGCTGGTCGGGGTACTTTTCGTAATCCAGGTCGTGCACCAGGCCAATAATACCCCATTTTTCCACATCTTCCCCAAACAGCTCAGCGAAGTGGCGCATCACGGCTTCCACGGCCAGCGCATGTTTGATGAGGCTTTCATTCTGGTTGTACTTTTTTAAAAGCGCAAAAGCTTCTTCCCGCGCAGGAAATTTTACCATGTCCCGACATCTCTCCTCCAGCTTAATAATGTATGCTTCCATAAAAGCCGATCAGGGCGGCACGCGGCGCACGGCGGAACCATGAAATAAGGCGGGGGCCGCTCCTAAATCCGAACCTTGCGGACGGCAGCTATATTGGGAATAAATTAAGGCCCGGGGCTTCATCGAGGTGCGAAACGGGAAGCACCGCAGGCGAAATTAGTGCTTTCTTATCCACTCCGCCGCCTTTTTCATGCGTTTTACGGTTTCCCCTTTCCCCAGGAGCACTATTATCTCGAAGAGCCCGGGACCCACAGTCCTGCCGGTGATGGCAAGGCGCGTGGGGTGGATGAGCTCCGCGGCTTTAAGCCCCATGCTTTCGGTAAGGCTCCTGAAGGCATGTTCGGTAGACTCGTGGGTGAACTCGTCCAGTCTTTCCAGTGCTTCGGCTCCTTTAATCAGGAGTTCGGCGGCATTTTCTTTACAAAAATGCTTTTTTACGCCTTTTTCCTCGTATTCAGTCACATCTTTGAAGAAGAAGGCTATGGAATCGGCCAGTTCATCCAGTGTTTTGGACCTGTCTCTGGAAATGGCCACCGTCTGCTTGATGTATTCATATTTTTTATTAGATTCTTCTTCGGTGATGATACCTTTTTTTATCATGAAGGGAATTACCTGATTTGTTATATAATCAAGGTCCAGTTCCCTCAAATAATGGCCGTTGATCCAGGTGAGTTTTTTTACGTCGTATACGGCTGCGGTTTTGTTGACTCTTTCTAAAGAAAATTCCTTCACGGCTTTTTCCAGGTCGAAGATTTCCTCATTGCCCTCCGGAGACCACCCGAGCAAAGTCAGGTAGTTTACGATGGCCTCGGCGAGATATCCCTGATCCCTGAATTCCTCCACCGACGTGGCCCCGTGGCGCTTGCTCAGCTTGCTGCGATCGGGGGCCAGTATCATGGGGACATGAGCAAATTGGGGGATTTCATACCCCAGGGCCTTATACACCTGTATTTGCTTGGGCGTATTGGAAAGATGTTCCTCCGCCCTTATGATGTGCGTTATGCCCATGGCATGGTCGTCCACCACGCAGGCAAAGTTGTAGGTGGGTATGCCGTTGGACTTGAATATGATGAAATCGTCCAGCACCGAGTTTTCAAAAACCACCCTCCCCCGGATTATGTCTTCCACCACCGTCTGCCCCTCTTCCGGCACTTTTATTCTGATGGTGGGCTTCCTGCCTTCCGCCTCGAATTTAGCCCTATCTTCGGGAGTGAGGTTCCGGCAGCAGCCTTCGTATCTCGGCGCCCTACCGGCCTTCAATGCGGCTTCACGCCTTTCGGCCAGTTCCTCCGGGGTGCAGTAGCAGTAATAGGCCTTGCCCTCGTCCAGGAGCCTCTGAGCTTCTCTCCTATAGAGATCCAGGCGCTGTGACTGGAAATAAGGGCCGCAGCCGCCGCCTTTTTCGGGGCCTTCATCCCAGTCAAGACCCAGCCATTTCAAGGACCTTACAATCTGGTTTGCCGACTCTTCGGTGGACCGCTCCGTATCCGTATCCTCAATTCTGAGTATGAAAGCCCCGTTGTTGTGCCTGGCAAAAAGCAGATTGAAAAGGGCCGTCCTGGCGCCCCCTATATGCAGGCTTCCGGTGGGGCTTGGCGCAAATCTGACTCTGACTTTATCTGACATCCAGTAACACTCCAATCGAATAAATAAAATTTTTCGACCAAATAAAGTATAGCATTGCCGGAGAGCTTTTACAAGAAATCATGCGAAGGTTTGATTGCAGCCGCTATGAGCGTGTTTGACATTTTTTCAGAAAAGGCGGCGGTTTACTGCTCGGTGTTTAGATATTTACCGACCATCTCAGATACCCTGTTCAGCGAAAGATCGTGCCTCCTGGCCAGGGCCTTCAAATCGTCGTACTCCGGAGTGACCCTGACCACCCTCCCGCCCTTCTTTGACACCTTTGCCCTTATTTCCCCCAGCGGCGTCGGCACGGATTTTATCTCCCTGAAAAGTTTCATCCGGTTCATCTCGCACTCCCGCACCCCGATGGTGGTGGTCTCCTCCAGGATAACGGCTGAAAGTTCCCGCTTCCTTTCAGGGCGGCAGATGCACGTAAGCTTTATCGCCGGGCGGCTCTTTTTCATTATCACCGGTGTGAGGAAGACGTCAAGGGCACCCTTTTCAAAAAGGCTTTCCATAACGCCCTCGTAAAACTGAGGGTTCATATCGTCTATATTCGCCTCCAGCACAGCCACGCTGTCCCCGTCGAATTCCCCTTCTTTTGGGTCTTCATTTTTTTTTTGCTCCTTGAGCACTACCGCCCTCAGAACATTGGGAGTTCTTCTGTCTGCCTTCCCCAGGCCGTATCCTGCGCTTTCAGGGACGCCGGACGGCATGGCTCCAAACTCATCCACAAAAATCGAAAGCAAAAGGGCACCGGTGGGCGTGGTCAATTCACCCTCTTCTCCGCGGGAATATACCGGAATCCCCTTGAGAAGTTCCATCGCGGCCGGGGCTGGCACGGGCAGAACGCCATGGGCGCATTCCACTGTGCCGGAGCCGACGTTTACAGGCGAGGCGTAAATTCTGTCCGGGCTCAGCATGTCCGTTAAAATACACGCACCCACGATGTCCACAATAGAATCCACGGCTCCCACCTCGTGAAAATGGATCTCCTCCGGCGGCCTGCCGTGGATTTTGCCTTCGGCCCGGGCAAGTTTCAGAAAGGCTTCCTTGCTCTTTTGCTTTATTTCCGGATTTAACGAACTGTTGTCGATAATATCGTATATATCCTTGAGCCCCCGGTGGGGGTGGTGCTCGTGGGTCTTGACGTGGACGGCGGTGCCCGTTATGCCTCCTTTCGATGATTTTTTAATTTCCACCTCGTAATCCGTGAGGGGCAGCTTCTTCAATTCTTCCAGAAATGTTTTTTCATTAAGCCCCAGATCCAGCATGGCGCCGAGAAACATGTCCCCGCTTATGCCGGAAAAACAGTCCAAATAAAGCACTTTCATTGTTCTTCCGTTCCTCCCAGCCTGTTTATTTGATGGGCTACAAACCCCGCCCCAAAGCCGTTATCTATGTTGACCACCGATATGCCTCCGGCACAACTGTTGAGCATTGTTAAAAGCGCCGAAAGCCCGTGAAAATTGGCGCCGTAACCCACGCTGGTGGGCACCGCCACCACGGGTTTGTCAACAAGGCCGGCCACCACGCTGGCCAGGGCTCCTTCCATGCCGGCCGCAACTATAATGACCTGGGCTTTACGGAGAACTTCCATGTTCATGAGCAGCCGGTGAATCCCCGCCACTCCCACGTCGTAAAGCCTCTCCACCCTGTTGCCCAGCACCTCTGCGGTAACCGCCGCCTCTTCGGCTACGGGGATATCGGAGGTTCCAGCCGTCACCACCGCAATTATCCCTTTGTTTAATGGCACCCTTTCCCTTTCTATGACGAAGATCCTCGCATCTTCATGATATTTTGCATCCGGTGCAATTTGCTGGACCTCCCGGAAAGTTTTCCTGTCCGCCCGGGTGCCCAGGACATTGGTGCCGGATTTTAGCATGCGCCGGGTTATTTCCACCACCTGGGAAGACGTTTTGCCCTCACAAAAAATAACCTCGGGCACACCCCGCCTCAGGCTGCGGTGGTGATCTATCCTGGCAAAGCCCAGGTCCTCGTAAGGCAGGTTTTTGAGTTGTGCCATAGCTTCTTCCACATCGAGTTTACCCAGCTTTATGTTTTGCAGAATTTCCTTCAGTTTTTCCAAAGCGCCTTCTCCCCTTCTTTTAGCCCTTCATTCAGGCTTCCCGTCCTGTAACCCAACAGATCCAGCGTCACATAGGTGAACCCCATTGATTTTAATTTCGTCGCCACCTCTTCGCGAAAAGTCCTATCAAAAAATTTGCCCATCTCTTCGGGTTTTACTTCAATTCGCGCCATATCTCCATGGCTCCTCACCCTGTACTGGGAAAAGCCTGAATCCCTCAGCACTTCTTCCGCACGGCCAACCCTTTCCAGTTTTTCTCTCGTAATTTTTTCGCCGTATGGAAATCTCGACGAAAGGCATGCGAAGGAGGGTTTATCCCAAGTGGGGAGGCCCATTTCCCTTGACAGGGCCCGGATGTCGTCTTTTGTAAGCCCCGCTTCCTTCAAAGGGCTTTTCACCCCAAGCTCTTTAACGGCCTTCATTCCCGGCCTGAAATCGGATGTGTCGTCAAAGTTGGAACCGTCCAGCACAAAATTCAGCCCTTCTTTTTCGGCAATTTTTTTCAGTTTTCCGAACAGCTCCCGCTTGCAGTAGTAGCACCTTTCAGGGGGGTTGTCGGAAAAACCGGGGATATTCAGTTCTTCCGACTCAATCACCCTGTGGCGGGCGTCCAGCATCTCAGCCAGCTTAATTGCCTCGTTTAATTCTCTTTCAGGGTATGTGGCGGATTTTGCCGTCACCGCAAGAACCCTGTCTTTTCCCAGCACACCAAGGCATACTTTTAGCAGGAAGGTGCTGTCCACTCCGCCTGAAAAGGCCACCAGGGCGCTGGAATACTGTGCTATGATTTGCTTTAGATTACTCAGTTTTTGTTCAAGCATATGAAGACCCCTCGCATTTAAATTTATTTATATATAATGATGCGGCTATGTGCAATTCGCCCCCAATTAAATTCTCAGGTTCCCCTCGCCAAACTCTTCTACAATCCTGTCGGCCAGGCGGCTGTACCGCAAAAGGGCCCTGTTGTTTCGGATGGCGATGCTCAGGGCCTGTTTTGTACCCACCAGCACTATCAGCTTTTTGGCTCTGGTGATGGCAGTGTAAAGAAGGTTTCTCTGGAGCATAACATAGTGCTGGGTGGTTATCGGCATCACCACCACGGGGAACTCGCTCCCCTGGCTCTTGTGGACCGAAAGGGCGTAGGCAAGGGTAAGTTCTTCCAGGTCCTGGGCCTGGTAAACCACTTCCCTGTCCTGGCCGGGGGCGGCAAAAGACACCACAACTACGCCATCCTCGTCGATTTTAACTATCCTGCCCAGGTCGCCGTTGAAGATTTCCTTGTCGTAGTTGTTTTTTACCTGCATAACCCTGTCCCCCTCCCGGAATGTGAGCATCCGGTAGCGCCACTCCCTTTTGCCGGGGGCGGGGGGATTTAACAACTCCTGGAGTTTCTGATTTAAATTTAAAACTCCTGCAATCCCCTTTTTCATGGGGGTAATAACCTGTATGTCCTCCATCGGATCAAATCCTCCATAGGCCGGCAGCCTGGTTTTAACGAGTTGGAGAATTGTATTCAATAAGTCTTCCGGTGCCTGCACCTGTTCAAAGAAAAAGTCTTTATCCTTTATGTTTAAATAGGGGAAAAGCCCCCGGTTTATCCTGTGGGCGTTGACTACTATCATGCTTTCTTTGGCCTGGCGGAAGATTTCGTCCAGCACCACCACGGGAATCCTGCCGCTGGCGATTATCTCCCTCAGGACGCTGCCGGGCCCCACCGACGGCAGCTGATCCTTGTCCCCCACCAGTATTAGCCTGGCGCCGGGTTTGAGCGCGGCAAGCAGGTGGTACATAAGTATTATATCCACCATCGATGTCTCATCGACTATAACCACGTCTTCCTCCAGAGGATCCTCCTGGTTTTTCCCGAAATCCATGCCGCCTTCTTCGTAAGCCTTATATTCCAGCAGGCGGTGTATGGTCTTGGCCTCTTCTCCCGTGGCCTCGGACATCCTTTTGGCCGCCCGGCCCGTGGGAGCGGCCAGGGCTACTTTCAACCCACGCGCCCTGAAAAATTCTATGAGGCTCTTTATGGTGGTGGTCTTCCCCGTGCCCGGTCCCCCTGTTACGACCAGCACTCCGCAGGACGCGACCTTTTCCAGCGCTTCCCTCTGCCTTCTGGCAAGGCTGATGCCGCATTTCTTTTCTATGAGGCGAATATCCTCTCCGGTGATTTTTAGAGGATTTCCCGCCATGGTCGACAGCAAAAAAAGGCGCCGGGCCACGGATTTTTCCGAAAAGTAAAAGGCTGAAAGGTAAACATCGTTCCTTCCCCAGGTGTTTTCTATGACCACGTCCTCTTTTTCCCTTAAAGCCATGAGAGCCTGGTTTATCAGTTCTTCATTTACTTCCAGCAGTTCCGAAGCTTTATGTATAAGTTCCTCCTGCGGCAGGAATACGTGGCCTTCGTCCGCCGCACTGTAAAGCACATATTTTAATCCGGCCGAAAGCCTTTCCAGAGAATCGGCCTCCATGCCCATCATGCGGGCAATCCTGTCGGCGGTTTTAAACCCAATGCCGTATACTTCATCGGCCAGGCGGTAAGGGTTTTGCTTGAGCACCTCAATGGACTTTTCGCCGTAGTTTTTATACACCCTGACCGCAATCCCCGGACCAATACCGTATTGCTGCAGAAAAAGCATTATCTCCCGGGTTTCTTTTTGCTGTTCGTAAGACTCCATTATCATCTCGAGCTTTTTCTGGCCAATGCCGTCTATCACCAGGAGCTCCTGCGGCGAAGAACCGAGGACCTCCAGGGATTTTGCCCCGAATTTTTCCACGATCTTTCTCGCGGTGGTGGGACCTATCCCCCGGATTACACCGGAAGCCAGGTAGTTTTCAATTTCCTTTACGGTGGCCGGCATCAGGGTTTGGTAAAACTCCACTTTTAACTGGTAACCGTAGTCTTTATGCATAACCCATCTGCCCTTCAGCCTGAGGACCTCCCCCACCTCCAGTGAAGGGAAATACCCCACAGCCGTTATGGTATCGTTATTATCCTTTACCGATAGTTTAACCACCGTAAAGCAGTTTTCTTCGTTGTGATACGAAATTTTCTCCACGGTGCCTTCAAGTTCGACCATTCGGCACACCTCAACGGTTTTTTTCATATTCTTTTTATATCATTTTTTAACACCACATGCAACAGGTATCGCCGCTTCCATGGTTCGGCCTCAGGGAGATGCTTAAAAAAAATAACGCCCGGCGACGGCCTGGGATGAAAGAAGATATAAAGCCTTTTACGACATATATCGTTTGAAGGTGATAACCTTGTTCCTGCCTTCCTGTTTTGCGCCAAAGAGCAGGGCCTTATCGGCTTTGCTCACCAGGTCGTCCACCGACAGGGCGTCCTCAGGGTAAGAGGCGACACCGGCACTGATGGTAATAAAGATTTTCTTGCCGGATACGGACCTGGCCATTTCCGTTTTCTCGACAACGGCCCGGATTCTCTCGGCTATGCCGGCCGCTTCCGCGGAAGACGTGTTTGGCAGGATTATGGCGAATTCCTCCCCGCCGTATCTTCCCACCACGTCCTGGCTCCTGACGTTGTTTTTCAGCACTTCTGCCAGGTTTGAGAGTATCTCGTCTCCCACCAGGTGGCCGTACATGTCATTATAGGATTTAAAATAATCTATGTCTATTATTATAAGGCTGAAAACTCCGCCGGTACATTTTACCCTGTTTGCCTGTCTCTCCAGTTCTTCATATATATAGCGGTAATTGTAAAGTTTTGTCAGCCCGTCCGTAATCGCCAGCTGGGCCGTTCTATCAAAGAGCTTCGCATTGGAAATGGCCACCGCCGCCTGGCTTGCCAGAATACTTGTAAGGGTAAGATGCTTTTTTGTATAGATGTAATTCTTATTGCTGGTGAGGGTAATGGCGCCTATCAATTCATTCCCTGTTATTAGCGGAACCACCATCATTGATTTGGTTTTCGGCGGATAACCGGGTAAAAGCCTGAACCTGGGATCCCTGTCGCAGTTGTTTACAATCTCTCCCTTCCCTTTTAAGAGGCAGCAACCGGTTATGCCTTCTCCCAGCTGTATCCTTGTATTTTTAAAGTCGGGATCGTTAAAGCCGTCGTAAATAGCCGGCACCAGAGCGTTTTGCTGGTAGACAAACAAACAGGCGGTGTCCCAGGGTGCTACGCTCTGGATGGACGTAAGGACTGTCTCCAGGACCTCCTGGATATCCAGGGTGGAAGTCATGGTAGCCGCCATGTCATAAAGGGCCGTTAATTCCCGGTTGATGACCACCATGTTCATATACATCCTGTATGTATACACCAGACCCATATAGGGGATAAACACAAACAGCGCCGGATAAAAACCCCCGCGCCGGTAAATAAAGATCATCAATATTCCAGCCGGCAGCGCCACCACGTAAGTTGCAAGGTCATTCCACAGAGATTGCGCAAAATTCGTAAAGGGACGGGTGGAGTTTTTCAAGGACAAATAATATTCCACCAGCACGTTGTTTGCCAGAAAGTAAGTCACTATACCCGCGGCCTGAGCCAGGCCCTCGTAAAATAACATGCCGTTAAAAACACTTCGGGCGGCCAAGTATATGCCCATACCGCCGAAAAAGCTCAGCATGTATTGCCCGACATTAAACAATACCGAATAAACCCTTTCATCGGGTTCATCCTGTCTATGGAGATGGATCTGGACAGCCAGGGTGCTTAAGGCTTTCATAAAGGCTGCGGGTACGGGACCGAATATAAATATCGATGAATATACAAAACCGAATTCCATAGTTAAAAAAAATCCATTAAACGGAATCGCGTTAAATTCCGATACTGCCATAATAGATAAAAATATTAAAAATCTATGCCAGGGTTCTCGCATTTCAATACCGAACAGAACTGCCGCCATCGCCAGAATCCCTATACCTGAAGTAAAAACAACCCCGGCAAATCTTTTTTGTGCCCTCATTTTGGGAAGGCCCCCCCGACACCTTTTTATTAATAATAATTTACCATCATTTAATAAATATTTCTACACCATCAGTATATTTCCTTTTTTTATGAAAAAAAAGAGACCCTCTTTACAGGGTCAACACCACGAAAGAAAGGGGGGCATACAAAAGAACTAAGGGGTAAAACTGTCGAGAAAGAAATAGGGCTTTTACGATTATAATTATATATTATCATGGAAAAATTTGATATCACTCGGTTGTCCTAATTTTAATGGGAATTTAGACCTATTTCGACACCTTTTTTCGACGAATAGAAATTTGTAAGCTTCTTTACCTCTTTATAACTCATGCGGGTCGCGTCAATGATGACAACTACCGGTTCGCTTATTAAGTTCAGAGCTTCCATGATGCACCCTCTGAAATGGCTGTCGGACAATAAAATCACCTTCAATCCGGGAAATTGAAGGGAGAGTTTTTCCAAAATCCCCCGGGTTTGATCCAGGGAGCCGTTGTCGACAATTATCAGTTCCCTGGAATTCATGCCCGAAACATGCCTGTAAAAGTTTCTTACAATATCCTCAATATGATCCTGGGCATTTTTTACCACGATAATTACATCCGGATGTCTGCCCGGCCTGCTTTCCGAAAAACCCGATGCAATAATTTGAAATATATATATAATCCCGAAAACGGCCAGCAGTGTCAAAAAAGCCAGGCTTATGTCTGCGGTTGAAATAATCCTTTCCACTCCGCCCCCCCCCTTTTTTTAATATATAATATTCTATTCAGGGGGAAACGGAACCGTTCTTACACAAGCTTATTTTTTAAGGCGAAAACAGCCACCTGGGTCCTGTCCATGAGGTTCAGCTTTCTCAATATGCTGCTCACGTGATTTTTAACGGTCTTTTCGCTGATACCGAGTTTGCTGGAAATCTCATAGTTGTTCATGCCCTCGGCTATGCACACCAGAACTTCTTTTTCTCTTGGGGTAAGGGGCTTCTTCGCCGTGGCAATGGGTTGAGTTATCCTGTTGAACTCGGCGACCAGGGCTCTGCTCAAGGTGGGTTGTATGTATGTCTCCCCCCGGCTCACAGACCTCACGGCTTCAAGCAGCCCCTGGGGCTCTATGTCTTTCAGTATATAACCCAAAACGCCCGTTTTAATGAGCTCCAGTAAATACTCCCGGTCATCATAGATGGTCAGAATTATTATTTTTGTAGACACTTTTTCACTTTTCAATTTTCTGGTAACCTCAATGCCGTTTAACCGGGGCATATTTATGTCCAGCAGCAGTACATCAGGGTTTTTGGCCTTTACCTCATCTATGGCCTCATAGCCGTCCGAGGCTTCCCCCACTACCTCGATATCTTCTTCCATCTCCAGAATTTTTCTGAGCCCCTTGCGCATAAGGACGTGGTCGTCCGCCAGCACTACCGATATTTTCCCCATTGTTAGATTCTCCCTTCATCCTTTATTGGTATTGTAACAAAAATTTTCGTGCCCCTGCCCGTTCCCGTGTCAACACATACGGAGCCGTTCAAAAGTTCCACTCTCTCTTTAATGCTCATTAGACCGAAATGTCCCTCTCCGTCCTGCATGGAACTCATAGAATTCCACTCAAAACCCCTGCCGTCGTCGGCGACAACGAGATTCACCAGACTGTTGCTAAATTCCAGTTTCACCATGGCGTTTCGTGCCCCGGAATGTTTTTTAATATTGGTCAGCGCTTCCTGAATTATTCTGAAGAGTGTAACCTCTATGCTGGAACTGAACCTTAATCTGTCCCCCATCATTTTAAACTCCACATTTATACCCGTATCTTCTTGAAATTCCGTGCAGTACCTGCATGTAACCGCCTCAAGCCCAAGGTCGTCCAGAGCCGACGGCCTTAAATTGAAAATTATTTTTCTCAATTCTTTCAACGAAGCCCGCACAATCTGCTTTAATTCCTGCAGCTCCGTCCTCGCCCTTTCCAGATCTTTTTCAAACAGCTTTTCACATATTTCAGCTTGGATGATGGCATTAGCCATGGTCTGGGCCGGTCCGTCGTGGATATCCATGGCCACCCGCCTTCTCTCTTCCTCCTGGGCTTTGATGATCTGGGCGGCAAAGTTCTGTTTCTGCGTTATATCCGAAAGATGACCCGAGATGTTCTCCAGGTTCCCCTTGAGGAAACTCAAAGCCACACCCACCTGCATGGTAAGGTGTTCCGCCTGTTTGAGAATCGTCTGCATGCTCTTGAAAGCCCTCTCCAGGTCGTCTCTTTTCTCTTTAAGCTGGTTTTCCCGTTCTTTTTCCAGGGTGAGCTTTATCTGGATGTCTTTGGCCTCTTCATAAGCCGCCCTTATATCGTCTTCTCTGTACTTTCTAAAATCTCTGCTCACGGCCATTAGTTTAAATCTTGCGGCTTTTTCGAGTTTTTCCAGGGCTTCAACTTTCTCTATGGTCTCCTTCACCTTTTCCTGCACCTGGAGCAGGTCCTTTTCCAGCCGCTCGCACTCTTGTTTGGCGTGTTCGGCTATATTGAAGATTTCTTTCTGCCCTTTTTCTACGGCCTCTATGGTGGAATTGATAACGGTGTTCAGGTGAGCGACATCCAGCCGGGATTTTTTCAACACTTCACCCCTCCTTTAAGGCCATATATATATTCGATAAAAAACGTCAAATTTCCTTCCATTGCAACAAAATGCAATAAAAAGGCAGCCGTTAAAGGCTGCTTGCTTGTTTTTTCAGAATCTCTGCTTTATCGGTTCTTTCCCACGGCAGGTCCAGATCGCTCCTCCCAAAATGCCCGTATGCCGCCACCTGCCTGAATATGGGCCTCCGAAGATTCAGGTCGCGGATTATGGCCCCCGGACGTAGATCAAAGTTGTCAATAACCAGCTTCTGTAATTTTTCATCGGGTACGACGCCGGTGCCGAAGGTATCCACCATAATGGATACCGGGCGGGCGACACCGATGGCATAAGCCACCTGCACCTCGCACCTGGATGCAAGACCCGCAGCCACGATATTTTTGGCCACGTACCTGGCGGCATAGGATGCCGAGCGGTCCACCTTGGTGGGGTCTTTGCCCGAAAACGCTCCCCCTCCGTGCCTGGCGTAGCCGCCATATGTATCCACTATGATTTTCCGCCCTGTCAGACCCGAGTCACCATGCGGCCCACCTACCACGAACCTTCCGGTGGGATTCACGTAAAACTTTGTGTTTTTATCTATCAGATGTTCAGGTACTACCTTCTTTATCACATGTTCTATTATATCGGCCTTGAGGGCGGCAAGCTCCACCGCCGACTTGTGCTGGGCTGAAACCACTATCTTGTCCACTCTAACGGGCTTCGAATCCTCATACTGCACCGTTACCTGGGTCTTGCCGTCAGGCCTCAGATATGGAAGCAATTTTGACTTTCGAACTTCGGCAAGCCTCTTTGCCAGCTTATGAGCCAGAGATATGGGAAGCGGCATCAGTTCGGGGGTCTCATCCACCGCGAAGCCGAACATCATACCCTGGTCGCCGGCTCCTATCCTGTCCAGGTCGTCGTGAACTTCCTCCCCCTCCCGGACCTCATAGGCATTGTTCACACCCATGGCTATATCGGGCGACTGTTCGTCAATCGAAGTGACCACCGCACATGTGTCACAGTCAAAGCCGAATTTTGCGCGTGTGTATCCGATCTCCCTGATGGTTTCCCGCGTGATTCTGGGTATGTCCACATAACATTCCGTGGTGATTTCCCCCATCACCACCACAAGCCCCGTAGTAACCGCCGTCTCGCAGGCCACTCTGGCGTAAGGGTCCTTTTCCAATATGGCATCAAGAATAGCATCCGAAACCTGGTCGCATATCTTGTCGGGATGCCCTTCGGTCACCGATTCCGAAGTAAAAAGGAAATTCTTTCCCAATTTAAAACCTCCCTTTTCAATTACTTTTTCATTGAAAGGCATCGGGATTTACTCTCAGGTCAAAACCGTTTTTCATATTGTTGAGGGCTACCCTGATGCTCTCTATAACCATTCTCTGTATAAAAGGGTGATAGTAAAGGGGCTTTAAGTCCATGTTGAGAAGGGCGGCGAGCACCACTTTCGCCAGTTCGCCCTGACCGGCTCTTACCAGAAAATCGGCCGAAAGTTCCAGCATCCTCTTTATCATCTCTACATGGGGTTCTATAAGTTCGCGGGTGAAATCGGCAAAAAGTTTTTCCGTTTTTCGATAAGTCATCTTTTTTAATACATAACCCTTTTTAGAACGATTTTCATCGGCGTAATCGTACACCCTGGGCTCCGCCACAAACCAGTCGTCAAACGGGCCATAGTTAAACAGGTCAAAAGTTTTCCTGAGATACTCCTCACTTTGGGAAATAAATTCCAGGTCAAAGTCTTCAAAAACGGGTTTATAAAACTGGGGCTGGAGGTTGTAACTTTGTTCCAGAAGATGCTTCCAGAAAAAGAACTGGTAGGGAATATCCGTATTTTTCCGGTAGTTGCAAAATAGCGCGTCTTTTATAAGGGTGAGGGCGTACTCCATGTCGCATTCCGCTACCATCGTAGTTTTGGAAAGATCCTTGACAGAGGCGTTAAATTCCCGCATACTTATCTGCGACACACCCCAGCAGTCTTTGACACCCACATCGGCGTTCAGCAGCAGGTTCATGGAACAGAGCTTCCTGCTTTTCAATGGGTTTCGCCACGCTATCCACAGTGCCCTGCTGCCGAGACCGTCTATGGAAGAAATTATTACCTTTACAGGCTTTTGAAGGTTTACCGGCGGCACGCAAATTTCCATCTGAATACCGCTGAACTTGAGCCTCTGTGCCTCTCTTGAAGCGACCTTCTTCAGGCCTTCATCAGTCAGTTGATTTGCCAGTTTATTAAGCGAAAAAAGCGCTTTCCCCGATTTTATCTTACCCAAAGCCCTGACGGCCTCCTGCGCTATGGGGAGGTCGTCTATCATGGCGATTATCTCGAGTAAAGGTACGGCTTTTTCGTCCCTCTGTTCGCCGATATCCCTTATATAGGCCAGTTTCATGTCAAGGGGGAATTCTTCAAAGTCGTCCAGAATATATGGAATTAAAAAATAATCTTTGCTTATATCTTCAAGCATCTCCACAAGGGAGTCGGTCGCCACTTTGTCAAAATCATTCATGATGATATCAAGGGGCAATTCACCCGCGTCTACTCCGTAATGTGAAAGCACCGTAAGTATCCTGGCTTTGACTTTATCCGATACGTTAGGCATGACAAGGATGTCCATTAAAGGTTCCACCACATCGTAGTCGTTGGCGAACTCCAGCGCATAACACACTACCGGAGCCAGGACCTCGTCACTCTCTCTGAGCTTGGCCAGGCACACGGGTACCACCTGGTCACCCATGCTGAACAGCTTTTTCATGAATTCGTCCATTTGCCAGACGGTATAGTCCTTATCTTTTAATGACTCCAGAAAATCTATAATTCTCTTTTTATGTAAAAGCCGGTAGTCTACTTTTGAGGCTTTTTTCCCGGTCTTACGCCGCATGTCGTGCTCCTTTCTACCAGGGGCAAAATCTCACTTCGTTTATTATATTACAATTATATTTTTTGTCAATGCCGCGCGGCCTGCTCCGAATCCTGCCCGTAACAGGTTCTGTAAAAACCTCTCAAGAAATTTATTTCGTCCAGACTTAAAGAAAAGGGCCGGCCTATAATCATGGACTTTATAAATACTTCCGCCGTTTTCTCTACCATCAGGCTGAGTTTAAAGGCTTCCTCCAGGCACCGGCCCACTGTCACAACCCCGTGGTTGGCCAGTAAGACGGCGTTCCTGTCTTCCAATGCCCGGACAACATTTTCCGCCAGTTGCCGGGTTCCGGTAGGAGCATAATCCGCCACCTTTACGGGCCCCCCCACTACCGAAGCCATATCTTCCATAATGCAAGGGATTTCCATCCTTGCGGCCGCACACGCGCTGGCGTTAATGCTGTGGGTATGTATTATTGCTTTTACATCGGGCCTTGCCCTGTAAATAGCGGCATGCATCGGCGTCTCCACCGAGGGTTTTCGCCCCGGGTGCAGCGGGTTCCCGTTCAAATCCACCGCGACTATATCTTCGGGTTCGAGCGAAATATAATTCATGCCGCTGGGGGTAATAACAAAAATATCCTCACCCTCTTCTCGAGCGCTCAAATTCCCCCATGTGGCCACCACAAGGCCTTCTTTTACGATCTTTTCTCCAAATTCTACTACTTTTTGTTTTATCTTTATCAGCATCGTAAACACCTTCCATATTAAATTGCTACCACATTATTGCTACCACATTAAATTGCTACCATAGTGCCAGGCCAGTTGTTTCATCGAACTTTCTATCTAAAATGGCACCCTTTAACTCCCTTATATAAAATTCACCGGCAAAGACCCTGGTTCCTTCCAGCACATGCCCTCCAACAACCATGCCGTCTTCGCCCGCAAGAGTTATATGCAAATGGAGGAATGTCTTTCCTTCCTTTTTGGATATGTTACCTGTGCAGCTTAATATTTCCATGGGTTTTTCAAAGGACAGGCAATTATAGGTCTTTTTCTCCTGGTCGTATATGGCAACTTTCGCCTTCCTGCAGGCTCCAATAAGCTCAATTACCCCCGTCTCTATATTCATTTCACTGGCAATAGCCGTCAGGGAATTGTAAAGGTCGCTGTCATAATCGAGTCTCCCCATAAACTCCCTGCCGGTCGTATATTCTTTTAATATCATAAGGTTCTCCTTTCCTTCAATTATACATTACTTATATTATTATATTTTCCCACTCAAACCAGTCAATACTTTAATTAAAGAAGCCGCCGGTCGCATAATTAAACCATCCTGGCGGTCTTTAATTCTTCGCCGCACCTGCAGCTTCTTTCACGCGGTATTCTCTTTATAATTTCATAAAGCAGTTCTTTTAATTTGCCTATGTTCTCATTGAAGACCTTCAATACCATCTCATGGCTGACGGGCTCTATCTCCGGGTGGCCCTCCAGACCCACATCGTAATCGGTAATCAGGGTAATATTGGCATAGCATATCTCCATTTCCCTGGCCAGCACCGCTTCCGGGTACTGGGTCATATTTATAACCTCCCAGCCGTGGCTTGAGAATTCCCGGCTTTCGGCCTTTGTGGAAAACCGCGGTCCCTGCACAACCACCACCGTGCCTTTCTCGTGGACCGGCAGTTTTTTTTCTTTTGCCACTTCAATGGCGATTTTGCGAAGTTCCGGACAATAGGGTTCGGCACCGCCGATATGTGTGGTGATAGGGCCATCATAAAAAGTATCTTTTCTTCCCCAGGTGCGGTTGACGAACTGGTCGCATATAACAAAATCGCCTGGCTTTATATGTGGCTGGAGGCTGCCGGACGCGCAGGGGCCCAGTATCCGTGTAACCCCGAGCATTTTCATGGCGTACACATTGGCCCTGTAGTTGATCACATGGGGTGGAAATCGATGATCTTTTCCGTGCCTGGGCAAAAACGCCACCGTCTTATCCCCTATCCTGGCCAGCGCAATTTTATCGCTGGGATGCCCATAGGGGGTATCAAGGGTTATTTCCCTTACATCGTCAAGGAAAGAATAAAAACCCGAACCCCCAAAGACACCGATATCGGCTTTTACATCCATAAAAAAACCTCCTCCAAATAATATATGATCAAAGAGAAAATACCAGCATGAGGGCAGCCATTGAAGGAACCAACTCAGCATTAAAGCGTGGGCATGAGCTTGA
>NZ_JBJYKD010000029.1:0-37472 GCF_049310025.1 Thermorhabdus hydrogeniformans
CAAAACATTCCTTATGAAATTTTCAAGGTTCGGGAAAAGAAGTAAAAAAGTAGGGTTTCTACACTAGAATCAATCTTGAAAAAGTTAAATGATAAAAGGTGATAATATGTTGCACAGATTAGAGTTATACGGCAGAGGGCAGAAATATTCCGTCGAAAGTGGAGATACCTGGTGCAGCCTGGCCAACAGGTTTTTGGGCAATCCCCATCTCTGGTGGGCCATTGCATCCGCAAATGGGATTGACGATCCGACACAGGAGCCCAAGGCGGGGACAGTTATACTCATCCCTGATTATAATGACGTCTTGCAGGTGATTGAACAATGATAATGGTCGAAGGCGTGCAAGCAGCTCCCATCGCACTTATCTGGGAAACGGGGCTTAAAGAAATCGGCGGGCTCACGTTATACTGGGATGGCGAAGCAAAAATTGAGTTCAAAGAAGGGGATAAGATAAACACCGCTTTCGGGGTTCCCGGAAACCTTCAGAAGGTGGCAAACTATACGGTTTGGCGGCTGCGCCAGGGGGAACGGATAGAAGTTTTTGCTCTTGAGTTCGGGAGAGAGTGGCAGGCTAAGACGCAGGCCATCTACCCCGGTCCTCGCCAGGCGGCGATAGCAAAGCTCATAGGTAAGAGAAGAGAGAAGATAGGGCAGATAGCGGTCAGCGGTGGAGATAGGACCTATGCCCAAAATGAAAGCGATATAGCTTTTTTATACCGTTTAGCAGGAAATATACCAGTCTGGCGGGACAGCGAAGGGAATATTAATATCGCAGACCCGCCGGACGTAAAGATATCACAAGTAATAGAGGTTGCACCAGCTCTGACAACGGGTAGAAAGTACATGGCGGCAGGATTTACCCCGGACGGCAAAGCTTTTGAGGTATCCGTAGGTGATGGCGTGGAAACCAGGGTTGCCGAAGTGTTCCACAGCCCGGCAGAGGCGCGGGACTACTTACAACGTTTGGCGGCGGCAGAATCCAAAGGTAGACTCATCTGCATTGGGCAGCCTGGCATACGTGAGGGTGTAATGTCGTATTGCCGGACGGAAGCAAGTACAGAGTAACAAAATGTGTGCACGAAGTGAGGCATGAGGCATGGACGGTTACCGCTTACCTGAACTAAAGCCGAAAATATATGGAAAGTACCGAGGGATTGTAGTGGTGGGCAAAGACCCGGAAGGGAAAGGGCGGGTAAAGGTTCAGGTACCTGCCCTTTTTGGTTTTAAGACTATTGAGAACTGGGCTTATCCGGTGCTACCGCCACAGTTTGTAGGCATTGATATTGGTGGCGGGAAGTTGCAATTAGACTGGGAAACGATTCAGGCAAGTAACGTTACCGTAAACAGTATTAGCCAAGTAGGAGCGGACTATATACCGAGCACTATCAATGCTAGTTCCCTTGCAACACAAGGAGGAACCTCTACAAGGCAGAAGCTACCTAAACTCATTGGCGTAGACCCTTCTTCTTGGGAAATACCGGCTGGGACCGGTGTCTGGGTTGAATTCGAGGGCGGAGACCCGGATAAACCGCTCTGGTGCGGCTTCTGGAGGTGAGGTCGTGTTATATCCGCTGCAACATAGAGGAGACGGAGCTTTCCAGTATCCTGCAAACGTAGTCGAAGAGATAGCTGCTGCCATCCGTGTAATTTTGACAACAATACCGGGCGAACATCCCAGATTGCCCGAATTCGGAAATCATGCCGCTCTGGTGGTCTTCCGCAATCCAGGTCCGGATCTCGAAGCAATGATAGCAGGATTAGTAAAATACGATATTGAGAGCTGGGAACCCCGGGCAAAGGTGGAGGAAGTAACGGCCACATATGATTATGAAAGCGCATCGTACCGCGTGCGGGTTTTGTGGAGTGCCCCAGAAGCCGGGTTAAGGGAAACAAGGGAAACGGAAGTTACGCTTGGAGGAGGTGTATAAGTGACCAGAACGTATGATGAAATTCTAACGGAGCTAAAGCAATTCGTAAAACAGCGATGGCCCAACTGGAATACAGAGGCCAGGCACATCGGCAATATCCTGCTGGAGTGTCTGGCAGACCAGATCGAGAAACAGGAATACCGAATAGACGCAGTAGAAAACGAATTATTTCCAGACACAGCTACAAAGTATGAAAGCCTACTGCGGTGGGCAAGGCTTGTCGGATACGAAGTCCAATCTGCCAGGCCAGCCGAAGTAACACTGACTTTTTCAGTGCAGGAACCAGCCAGTACCAATATATCTATACCTTTAGGGACTAAGGTGAGCACTCCTGGCCCCGACCCCATTCCATTTATGACCACCGTGGCGGCGGTTATTCCCGCTGGGCAAACCAGCGTAGATGTGGCCGCAAAACAGGTGGAGGAAAAGGAAGATACCTTCAGCGGAACCGGCGAAGCGAGTCAGGTTTACCAGACTTCCTACGGCCCGGTATGGCTGGATAGCTTGCGAGTTCTAGTAGATGGCCAAGAGTGGACCAGGGTACGCGATTTCCTGCTGAGCGGGAGCAGTGATACACATTACGTCGCAGAGCTTCAAGAAGATGGAACGGTCCTGATAATTTTCGGCGACGGCGTCAACGGTAAGGCACCTTTTCAGGGAGCAACGGTTGAGTTCCAATATAAGGTCACTAGGGGTAAGGAGGGTAATGTTCCCGCCGGCGCTATCAATATAGTTGAAACAGTCCTTTATGATGCCAATAGTTACCTCGCTGATGTGCGGGTTACAAATGTCAACCCTGCCACCGGAGGCGAAGACCAGGAAGACATAAATCACTTGCGAGAAGCTATACCTGCATGGGTAACTACGACTAATAGGTGTGTGACCCGCAACGACTTTACCGAAGCTGCCCAGTCGGTTACGGGGGTACAGCGGGTGCTAGTGCTGACCAATGAACAAGATCCCACTATCCCACCTTTGACGGTGCTCATCTATGTGGTTCCGGAAGGTGGGGGAGCACCGAGTCAGGCTTTGTTAGATGCGGTAATGCAAGAGGTGACTGTTAACAGGCCCAAACTTCTTACATTGGCTGTGGATGTGAAACCGGCTAAGTATTTTAACATTGATGTGAGTTGTACCGTGACAGTTGCCCCAAGTTATTCACCTGTGGATGTCCAAAGCAAGGTTTATGAAGCAATCAAACAATTTTTTGATTATGCTCGTAAAGAAGATGAGATTTCGTGGGCTATAGATTTCGGCAAGCCTATATACCTTGCTAAACTCACAGCATGGGTGGCGAGTGTTCGGGGAGTAGCGAATGTGGTTTTTGACTCGCCAACTGCTGATGTGATACCAGCGGCTGATACCCTACCAGCACTCGGGGCGGTGACTGTGAATGTCATTTAAAACTGTAACTCCACAAAGCTTAATTGAAAGCGATCAGGAACTATACCAGTTAGTAGATACTTTTGATGATGGCCTTAGAAGGTTTCAAGATGGCATTGAACGCTTCTATGATGTTTTTGATTTTTTGCGGATGGATGATACAACCGCAGAAAGATGGCTTAAAGCTTTCGGTTGGAGATGGCGATGGCCGGATGACAGGAGGCTGTTACTGAAGCTCTTGCTGAACATCTACAGGTGGAGAGGCACCAGAGAGGGCATTGAAAAGACTGTCAACATAATTTATGGGGTAAGTATATCGGTCAAGGAGTTATGGCCCTTCTTTTACGGGCTCGGGCGAAATATCCCTGACGAAGATAAAAATAAAGCTGTAATTTATTTGGTACCTGATTTATGGAAATGTGTAACCGCTATTGAGACAGTTACTGTGTTTATGAAACCAGCATATGCAGTAGTGGAAGCTGTAGGAATCCCGGACCGCATGCTTCTGCTGAACCAGGCCGGGGCCCTTGTAACAGTTACCCAGGACCTTTCCTGGCAGGAGACCAAGACGTGGAAGGTGTTCACCGGCCCACGGCTCAATGCCTGCGGTGCCGTGGAGGCCGTGACTGAGGACACTTCCTGGAGTGAAACAATTAATTTCAAGACGTTTATCGGACCCCGGCTCAACGGTCCCAGTTTGAAACTGAACGGCACAGGAAGGGCCAACGAAGGGCCAACGTTCACCCAGCAACAGATAATCCAGCACCCAGGCAGCCGGACCTATAAACGGTTTGTGGCGCCAGTAGCGGTATTCAATGCCCGCGGTACCGTAATCGAGGACGTGGTGGACCACGGCTGGGACGAGACTATCACCGAGCACAGGTTCACAGGCCCACGGTTAAACAGCCCACCGACTTTGACTGTGACCGGCCAGGCCAGGCTCAACGCCGGGCCAAAAACCAGCGAGCAGGTGATAGTCCATCATCCGGTTTTGGAGGTCACCGTCAAAAACGACGGCGGCACCCTTCTAAATCGGGGGACCACCGAGACAAGGCAGGAGATCATAAATCACCCGGATGTGCGGACGTACAAGAAATTCAATCCCGAGGTCGGCACGGTCCTCAACAGCAAGCCGGTCCTGGGGTACATGTGGAAGAAAGAACTGAAGGAGGCGGTCTAATGTGGCAGAGAAGTTGGTAAAGTACCAGGGCGATACTACCCAGCGCGAGCTCTGGTCGGGCGGGCCGGTGGTGAACACGGGAGTTTCCCGGCTCCTTGACCCTACTGACCGGGGCTTTGCGGCGATCATGTTCCAGCAGGGCAAGCCGCCCCTGGACGCGGAGATTAACTTGTTACAGCAGATACAAAACCATCTGCGAGCACAAATCATACGGCAGCTAATGCCGTCGGGAATCTTATCTTTGGGTGCCTTGACCACAGGAGTAACCAGCCCACTTAATTGTTTGCGCCTGGGTGAGACCTATGCTATTGTCAACGGCTGGCTGGTAAAAATCGCCGGAGCTAACAGGAGCGACACAGCGAACGATATCATTTTCCCTGATGCCCCGATTAGCGGCTACAGAGACGACCTAGCCTTCATTGAATTCTGGTTTGAGGAAGTGGCGCCTACAGGGAGCCCGGAGGTGGATAGCGAGAGTGTTTATAAGTACGGTGGCGTGCAATCCGGCACTCAGACTAATGACCTCATGGACACCACCATTGGAGACGAGACTACACGGCGCATCCAACTCAGGTGGCGCATCCGGACTGTTGCCGACGTTGACTTTGTGAACTACCCCGATGGTGTTAATCATGGAGCCAAGGTCAAGGCCTGGGGCGGGGCTGGAGCAGATACGACTTACACTTTTACGGCCTCGAGCACCGACAGCAGGCTCTACGTTGCGGGCGACGGCTCCGCGGCGGCCTGCGATGCTCTCAAGTGTGCTACCGGTTACGTCTATGCCCTGAGCTTATTCAAGGTCCATAGGCGAAACCAGACGGCCTATGACGCCGTGAGTAACCCTGACGGTGCCCCGGCCTATGGCCAGGCAAACCCGCGGCCTGACCAGTTATACCATAATGTGATCGCGGCCAGGGACGTAACGCCGACCTATTTCCTGACCGACCTAAAGGAATACCTTTCCCCCGGCATTGAAGCTATAGGGGCCACAGTGATGGAACTTGCCCGGGCGGTCAGGAGCACTGACCTGGAACTCGATAAATGGAAGAAGCAACGGCTGCAGCAGGGCACGGTGACCATCTACAACAAACTGGTGGTTGAGGGGTGCATCATCGGCAAAGTATCGGGCACCAGGAACATTCAAATCACCAAGACCGGGACCTATACTGCCGGTAATGCTTCGAGAGTCTATATCGACGGCAAGGACGTGCTTATTTATGACGAGCAAAATGTGGCCATGGTCCCTACCAACCCCGGCAGTTCGGCGGTAAATTACTACGCCTATCTTGCCTGGGACAGCGGCCAGGGCAGGTATAGAGTCTACGTGGGGACTACGGTTCCCGACAACGCCCTGAAACTGTATCAGATCACCGTGCCGGCTGGGGACCAGGCGACCAACCTGGACGCCTGTACCTTTACCGACCAGCGAAGGCTGGAACCCGGGCACCCGAACTACTATAACACCAGGCCCTTCGCCCTGGTCAGCCCTGCGGGGTACCCAATGCTGGATACTCCGAACTATGACGTATTACTCACGGTGGAAAGCGCCAGTGACCTGGATAAGGTTGGCCGGCTGGAGGTCTACGATAAGGCGAGCAACGGGTTCAAGATCAGGCCTACCGGATCGGCCGATAACATTCAGGTTCGCTGGACCATCGTCGATCCTGATATCGCTTAAGGGGGTGAGTTGATGATTGTAAGAGAAATAAACGAGGGGCCGAAAATCGATTACACACTGGATGGGACGGTCCTGACCCTTGGGGGCGGGGCCGTTTCTGTTGATCTAGCAACCCGGCAGCAGGATACGGAGACGGTGATCGATATCTGCCGCGACGACGGCCACCTGGTGGAAGGCATGGGGCGATGGTACGTGGCCACCATCATCATCCCACCCAGGCGCTATCACCTGGTGGACACCGGCCAAGTGGACGAGAACGGGGCGCCGGTTCTGGCATCGGAGGCCTTACCTTTGGACCTAGATGCCGTGGTCCTCAATTTATGGGCCTTGCCCGAAACAAGCGAAGGAGGTAGTGAAGTATGATCTTCAGTATTAAAGACAGCTACCGCCAAGCTGTAGAAGCTGCTTCTGGCGGGAAGAATACAGTGCTATATGATGATCTGGGTTATCCCTCGATTATGACAGTGGTTCCGCGTTTTAAATTAAGCGACATTGACCCATCCTGGCCTTCCGATCCTCATCCGGCCTTCATCGTTAATGACCGGATAATCGACGAAATTTTTACCTCGAAGTTTCAGAACGTAGTGGTGGGCGGCCGCGCCCTCTCCCTGCCGATGCAGGACCCGAAGGTCTATGTCAATTTCGACCAGGCCAGGGGCTACTGCACTGCCAAGGGTAAAGGCTGGCACCTGATGACGAACGCAGAATGGGCGGCCATTGCCCTGTGGTGCTGGAAGAACGGCTTTCTGCCGCGGGGCAATAACAACTACGGCGGCGACCATTCTGCGACCTATGAGCGTGGCAAGGTAGTGTATAGGTATCAAAGTGGCGGCACCTGGTATGACGGCCGGACGGCTACGGGTTCCGGGCCTGCCTCCTGGTATCACGACAACACCCCATTTGGCATTGCCGACCTGAACGGCAACGTTTGGGAGTGGGTCGACGGGCTGAAACTGCACGATGGCAAGATATACGTCCATGGCTCCGGCGGGGTAGCGATGAATAATTTTGAAACCCAGAACAACAGCCACGATGTGACCGGTTGGGTGGACACCGGGGCGTATTTCGATAATACCACAGCAGGTAGTGCCAACCAGACCGGTGCGGATATCGGCGGCGACCCCATTCTGAGCCCGGACCTCACAAACCCGATGTACACGGCCGATCCTACTTCTGACGCCTACTATGGCTACAGCTCTATTGCTTTTGAAAGCCTTACCGCCGAATCCGGTTTTACGCCACCTGCTATGCTGAAATACCTTGCTATCCAGCCCCCGGGCACTGGCCTTGGCGGCGACAGCCTCTGGGTGCGTAACTACGGCGAGCGCCTCCCGCTCCGGGGCGGGTTTTGGATCGACGGCGCCGGTGCCGGTGTCTTTGCTCTGGACCTGGGCCGCGCCCGCTCGCTCTCGGCCTCCAACGTCGGCTTCCGCGCGGCTTTTATTCCCGTGTAATCTGGGTTCTGAAACCTGAAATCTGCTGGGCGGGCGACAGCCCGCCCTCCCAGTTCTTGAGCACGGGGGTAAAAGCCTTGGCTGAGGAGTTGAAGGTTCTACAAAAAACCTACGATATGATCCAGTACGGCTACATTTGCCTGCGGCAGTACCCCAAGAGCGAGAAGCACACTTTGGCGGCCGAGACCAAGCGGGCCATGTTTGATTTGCTGAAGGCCATCATCATGGCCAATAGGCGATACTACAAGAAGAACGCAATCCAAGAGGCTGACGTCCAGTTAGAAATCCTCCGCCATTATATACGGCTTGCAAAGGACCTGGAGTTTCTACCCATCAAAAAGTACGAGAACTGGTCTAAGATGACCACAGAAATAGGGAAAATAATTGGCGGCTGGTTTAAGTCAGCCCGTTAATCATTTTGGGGAGAAAGCCAAAGCGCGTCCCGATCCGGGGCGGGAACTGGGACAACGGTTCGCAAGCCGGGGTTTTTGCCCTGAACCTGAACAACGCCCGCTCGAACTCGGACAACAACATCGGCTTCCGCGCGGCTTCACCCTGTAGCCAGAAGTGGCCGGCTCACGGGCCGGCCTCCAGTGCGCAGGGGTAAAGGGGCTTTCTTCCCTGCCGCGCTCCCGCCAAAGTTCGGGACCGGCAAAAAACTGAATTGCCGGGAAGGCAGTTAGTAGCCCGCAAGGGCGAAGGGTGCCACGCCCGGCCCTCTTTTATAGAGGTGATGACATGAAGAAACTCAAAGGGCTATATCCTAAGATTTATGATTTCGAGAACCTTTTGGAGGCATACAAGAAGGCACGTAAACGCAAAAGGTTCCGAGACGAAGTCCTGCCTTTCACCCGTAACCTCGAAGAAAACCTGATCAACATACAAAACGAGCTGATCTGGAAAACCTACAAGGTAGGCAGGTATAGGGAGTTCTTCATCTCCGATCCGAAGAAACGGCTAATTATGGCATTACCATTTAAGGACCGGGTGGTTCAGTGGGCCATCTACAGGGTACTTAACCCGCTTTTGGAGCGGCGCTATATCTTGGATAGTTATGCCTGTAGGATAAGTTGCGGCCCTCAACGGGCAGCCGATCGACTGCAATACTGGCTTCGCTACTTGGACAGAAGGTATCCAAGAATTTATGTTCTGAAGCTGGATATAAGTAAGTATTTCTACCGGGTGGACCACGACATTCTAATGGGTATCTTGCGGCGGATTATAGCCGACAAGGATCTCCTCTGGCTTTTAGAGACCATTATCCGATCGGAGGATACGAAGTTCGGTATTCCCCTGGGCGACCACGGCTTCGAGTGTGAGAGGGTCGAGGGGGTTGGGATGCCTATAGGCAACCTAACAAGTCAAATGTTTGCTAACCTTTATCTAAACGAGCTTGATCAGTACGCCAAGCACGTCCTGAGAATTCAGCATTATATCCGATATATGGATGACGTGGTTATTTCACATCCGAATAAGAAATATTTATGGCAGCTTAAAGATGAGATTGGTACATTCCTGGAAGACCGTTTACACTTGGTACTCAATAACAAGACCACCGTCCGAACGGTAGACCAAGGCGTCGATTTCTGCGGGTATCGAATATGGCCCACCCACCGCAAGCTCCGTAAGAGTACGGCCCTCAAAATGAAACGGCGTCTGAAATACCTTCAGCAGGCCTATGCGCGGGGCGAGGTCAGCTTTGATGAGGTGAACGCCACCGTGCAGAGCTATCTCGGGCTGCTCAAACATTGCAATAGTTATAACTTGCGGAAGAAACTTTTTGAGACCTTGGTGTTTATTCGAGGAGGGGATACCGGTGAACAAGACGATAATAACTTGGCCGGAAGGTGACGCATATGCCCGGTTCTGAAATTGCACAATACGGAATAGGCTTTTTTGCTGTAGCAGGTCTGATCTTCATAGTGGCTCGCTATTTTGATGGCAAAAACGACAATAACTTAGCCGAGGTAATAGAAAACAACACGAAAGCCCTTGAGCAGGTGACGGCAGTGGTGCAGGCCATTCAGATAAGCCTTACCCGGCAGGAGGCTAAAATTGATGAGCTATTAGAGAGAGCAAGGCGGTGATGGCTATGAAGGTTCGAGGGTTTTGGTCAGACCCAGACGGCTGGAGCCTGGCCGACGTTGTAACTGTTCTGGTCCTCCCCGTTTGGATGTATGTGGCGATAAAATTCGCATTAGCCAAAGATTTATCCGGGAACCAGGTGGATTATTTTTTGGTCCTTAGTTACCCGCTCTTGATTGCTGTGGGCGGCAAGATGTTGAGTGGGCTGCCGCTTCCCTGGCCAAGGCGGAGCGGCTTTACTGTTGCCCAGCAGGGGTATTATCAGCAGCCTTATTACTATCAGGACCCCGTGGCGCAGACGACGGAAGTAGCCCCAGAGGCTACGGCGCCGGACGGAGCTCCTGAGAAACCGACTATTTAGGAGGTGGTATCATGCGTATTGTAATAGACCCAGGCCATGGTGGCTCTGACCCGGGGGCTGTCGGGCCTAATGGCCTTAAAGAGGCCCATGTAAACCTTGCGGTGGCGCTGAAGGTAGCCGAAAAGCTACGCAAAGCCGGCGTGGAGGTGAAGCTTACTCGCACCAGCGACGTATTCATTGACCTCCAACCTCGTTGCGACATTGCTAACTCTTTTGGTGCAGATTATTTCGTATCTATCCATTGCAACTCTGCCGGAACCCCAAAGGCACGGGGCACTGAGACCTATTGTTACAAACTTGGCGGTAAAGGAGAGGTACTTGCAAAAGTCATCCAGGCCGAGCTGATAGCGGCCACGGGGCGGGTTAACCGAGGGATAAAGACGGCTAATTACTATGTCCTCCGCCGGACCAACATGCCCGCAGTGTTGACGGAGCTGGCATTTATTAGCAACCCGGAGGAAGAACGCTTACTCAGTAACCCCGAGTTCCAAGAAAAGTTTGCCATTGCTATTGCAAGAGGCATCGGCAAAATAGTTGGTATACAAATTGTTGAGGAGGTTTTAGGTATGTTCAAAGACATTGAAGGACACTGGGCAAAAGCCAGCATAGAAAGATTAGCCCAGTTAGGCTTAATTCGAGGCGATGGGCAAGGTAACTTTAATCCAGATAGGACTATCACAAGGGCGGAAGTTGTTGTCTTGCTGGATAGGCTTATAGAGACGCTATCACGTTACGGATTTAAATTGCCGGGTTACTAACAGGAGGTAAGAATATGCTTAAACAAAAACTCATGTCTCGCAAATTCTGGGTGGCCGTAGCAAGTGCGGCTTTTATTGTACTATCGGAAGGCCTTGGGTTGAATGTGGACAGTGACCTTTACTGGAAAATCATCACCCTGGCGCTGGGCTACATCTTTGGCGAAACGGCTGTAGACATTGCCAGGGCGAAAGCCCAGGAGTAAAAGGCACCCCCGGTTAAGGCCGGGGAATTTTTTATTTGCGCAAAAAATGTTAAAATTAATTAAAAATGAGAGAATATATTTAAGGAGCGTATATATAATGAATAAAGATTTTCAATATTATGTAGATGAATTAAAAAAAGTAGAAGTTATATCACAAGATAACTATATTAAAATTCTAAATATATTCAATACATTCGACACGGGATGGTGGTTAACTCCAATAACAATACGGTTGTTTTTTGACCATTTTGATTCGAGAGTATTAAATAAAATGAACAACATCGAAGATATATCTAAAATAATAGAAGATACTTATATTAAGGTTTTCGAAGAAGGTTTTGGTGAATGGATCTATAGTATATCAAGATTGGGTGTGCTAACAAAAAAGAGTGAAGAACGAAAAGTGTTTGCAGAATCTGTGTGGGCTTTTTGGCATAAAAAATACTATTTATCGATAGGGGTAACAATACCATTAATAGAATCACTTTTACAAAATTTTTTAATCAATATTGGCTACAAAAATAGGATAAACGTTAGGGCAATCGGACAAACAGTCAATGTATTAGCCAAAAATGAGTTAAATAGCATGGTTAATAGAAAAGGTTTATGTAGCGAGCTTCTAGAGAGAAAATTAAAGGAAGTAACCCATATAAACCTTAAATTATTTTTTAAAAACATGGTCGATACAGTATGGCATGATTTTGATCCACCTTTGATGTTAAATACAAAAGATTTAAATAGGCACGCAATAGCTCACGGTAGGTATGGATATGGGATACAAATAAATGCTATAAAAGCTTTTCTTTCATTTGAAATGGCTTGCTGGTCAATTATTTTTTTATCCAGTTATCCCGATCATATTATTATTAATTTATTAATTTATATAATGACGCTTTGAAGAAATTAAAAAAAGATAAAAAGAAATAATAAATATTTTACAGCGGGGATATTTCCCGGGGCATAGCAGGAAATGACAAAACATGCATGCAAATATTTTGCTAATATACCTCTTAAAACACTTTAAAAAAATGACCTCTTTTTACATATTCATAAAACCATATAACCTAGATATAATGCGGCTTTCACAACATTTTAAAACTTATTGCATAACTGCTAAAATTCCTTAGGCTAGAATGGGGTTCTAGAGGCCGGGGGTTCAAGTCCCCCCACTCAGACCATTAATTATGTATACAACACTTTACAGGATTTAATCAAATTAAAGAACAGGTCCGGTGGTAAGGGACCTGTTCTTTGTCACTTATACTGTGGTTTTTCCACTTGCACGCCTTTCGTAATCTTCGATCATTCTTCTAACCATGTGACCGCCAATAGCCCCACAATCGCGGGAAGAGTAATTACCGTAGTAGCCGTCAGGCGGGGTCTGAATACCTATTTCTCTTGCAATTTCGGCTTTAAACTGTTCCATCGCCTTACTGGCTTCAGGAACGACCAGTTTATTGGTTTTTTGACCAAGGGCCATTTTAGTCACCTCCTGATAATAATATAACCGTATGTAATATCTATATACTAGAAATAAAATCTTGTTTTAACTGCTTTTTCTTTCTGGTTTTTAAAAAGCTATTTATATTACTGAGAAGCCCGGTAAATAACCGGGCTGTTTTGGTATTTTATGGTTATTGCCTGACTTTTGGTCTGAACATATCCAGGATGCCCAGGACGACATGAGCCAGGCCAAAGCCTGTTATTCCGGCACCTACGGTCCCGCCGGTTATAAGGCCTACCGCAGTGACTGCGGCACCGACTCCGGTTACCACCCAACTTGTGGTTTTTCCGTTCATAAAAATCGCCTCCAAATATAGTATTGCTCCCCGGTTTAATATTATAAGCTTCAAGTTAATGGAATAATTTCCCGGGCCATAGCAGGAATCACGTTTTTTCGATATAAATCGATATTATATTTTGAATTTTATTTTTATAAATACCTTATTTTTTATTATGGGTGTTCAAATGAAAATCACACTTTTTTTTGGCCACAAAAGAGGATTATTCCTATTTTTGGAGAAGATAATAATTAAATTATAAAAGGTGTAAGATGTTATGAAAACGGGAATAGGCAAAAAAGTAGTACCTCTAAGACCTAAAAAAAGCTTTCCATGGTGCCGTCTTGTTCTTACTTTTTTGCCGCTTATTTTAATGGTAATAATATTTTTCAATCAAATCGTCAACAGAACTTATGTTGTGGACAGGGGCAGTATTCAAAAAAGCTTTTTTTCGGAAGCCGTAGTCGTAAAAAATGAAATCCTGATAAAATCTCCCACCGGTGGCAATTTACAATTTCTTGTCAAATCCGGCGAGAGGGTTAGGGTAAATACGCCGTTGTTTATAGTGACTACAAACTTAGGGCAAAAAGAGGAGTATGAAAGGGAAATAGTGGAACTTGAG
Organism: Thermorhabdus hydrogeniformans; assembly: GCF_049310025.1. Classification (NCBI taxonomy): domain Bacteria; kingdom Bacillati; phylum Bacillota; class Clostridia; order Thermosediminibacterales; family Tepidanaerobacteraceae; genus Thermorhabdus; species Thermorhabdus hydrogeniformans. The sequence goes on from NZ_JBJYKD010000029.1 coordinate 13,434, forward strand.
AAAAAGATAAAATCATTGAAGGAAAGCTCCGTTTCATCATTATCCATAAATGTCATAGACAAATCGATAGATGAGACCAGAAAAGAATTAAAGCAGGCCGTTTCAAAGGGCCAGTTCGAAAAGACATCGGCATTAAAAAACGAACTGGCCAGATTGATGAAAGAAAAACAGGAGAAAATAAAGGTCGAGGAAAGTAATATAAGATTACTTGAAAAAGCTTTAAAAGAAAAAAGAAACAAGCTGCAGGAAATTCAGAAAATAGTATACTCCCCTGCGGCGGGCATAGTAAGTTTCAATATTGACGGTTATGAGAATCTTTTATCACCGGACACGCTTCAAAGTCTTTCTTCCAAGCAGATAAAATCCATAAACGGGCAAGCTATAAAACGGGATGCGGAGAACTCTGGTCAGGTCATAACGGCCACCGCGGGGAAGCCGGTGTTAAAAATCGTAGACAATTTCACCAGTTTTTTAGTATTCGATACTGGAAATAACCGTTTGGAAAAGGGGAAGTCTTATGATGTTAGGTTGCCCGCCACGGGCACCAGGGTTAAGGGGAAGGTAATTGACGTCTATGAAGATGGCCATGTGGGGGTAATTTTAATTGACGAAGACTTACCAGAACTTTTTGATTCTAGAAAAGTCGAAATAGAGGTTTTGACCGAAAATTATACGGGTAACTTAATCCCCACGTCATGCCTGGTGTCGTTGGACGGACGGGTGGGCGTGTATTTGCTGGAGCAGGGGGAGAAGGTGTTTACACCAGTTAAGGTTATAGCAAAATCCGGTGATAAAGCCATTGTAGAAGGCTTGAAATTGGGCGATAGAATTTTGATAAAAGGGGAATCCATCTATGGAATACTTAGAGGAAAATTTAAAAAAAGTAAATGAAAAGATTATAGAATCCGCCGTAAAATCCGGCAGAAGCCCGGAAGATATTCGAGTTGTGGCGGTGACAAAAACCGTTCCTCCGGATGTTATTCAAAAAGCGGTGGATTGCGGAATAACCATATTGGGGGAAAACAGGGTCCAGGAAGCACGTTCAAAGGTTGATCTGGTAAAAGGCCATGTCGAGTGGCACATGATCGGCCACCTGCAGAAAAATAAGGTAAAAACGGCCGTAAGGCTTTTTTCCATGGTACAGTCGGTAGACAGCCTGGAGCTGGCCAGGGAGATAGATAGAAGGGCTGGTGAGATCAATAAAACCATCGATGTATTAATTCAGGTAAACATCGGCAAGGAAGCCACAAAATTTGGCATAAATTACGAAGAAACGGAGGACTTTATCAAAGAAGTTTCGCAGCTTCCATGGATTAAAGTTAGGGGCCTGATGGCTATAGCTCCTTTTAAGGAAAATCCGGAAGATACAAGGCCTTATTTCAAAAAAATGCATGATTTGTTTATAAACATAAAAAACCTGGCTATTGATAATGTTGAAATGGAATATTTATCCATGGGAATGACCAATGACTTTACGGTGGCCATTGAGGAAGGTTCAAACATGGTCCGCATAGGCACTGGCATATTCGGTGAGAGGAAAGTAAAATAATTCTGGTGAGAGAAGGGGAGAATTATGGGTGAAAAAAAGCTTCTCAACAAGATTCTGTACTTTTTAGGTATTGAGGACGAAAACCCTCCGATTCCCGAAAGAGAAGACTACATTGAACAAAGACCGCGAGGAAGGGTTATCAATATCCACCAGACCGTAAAAAACAAAATGGTGATATTCAGACCGACTTCCTTCGATGAAGTCCGGGAAATATCCGACGAAGTGAAAAACCGCCGGGCGGTCATAGTAAATCTGGAGAAGCTCGATAAAGAAAATGCCAGGCGGATACTGGATTTTATGAGCGGCAGTGTTTACGCTTTAAACGGTACCGTTAAGAAAATAGGACCGGGCATATTTATATTCGCGCCGGATAACGTAGACATTTCGGGAACGGATATAGACGAAAGCTTGAAAGAAAAATCATCTCTTACTACGTTGAGATAGGGGTGGTCTTATTGGCGCTAATCAGAGCGGTGGAACTATTTTTTCAATTCCTTTACCTGATGATCATAATCAGGGTTTTCCTTTCCTGGTTTCCGACGGCGGCGCAGTCGGGGCTGGCACGCTTCATCTATCAGGTTACGGACCCCATTCTGGAACCTTTCAGAATGTTGCTTGAACGTTTCATGCCCCGGGGTCCGGGCTTTTATATTGATTTTTCACCTATAGTGGCTTTAGTGGTGCTGGATATTGTAAAGCGCTTTGTAATAAGCTTGCTTTTAAGGATGATTTTTTGAGGAGTGAAACGCAGATGAGTATATCTCCACTTGAAATTACTAAAAAAGAGTTTAAGAGGTCCTTTAGAGGCTACAATGAAGAAGAGGTAAGAGACTTTCTTGAAAAAGTCGCTCAAAGTTACGAGAGAATATACAAAGAGAATCTCGAATTTAAGGAAAGGGAAAAAGCTCTTGAAGAAAAACTTAACGAATACAGGGAAATGGAAGCCACGTTGAAAAGCGCCCTGGTCCTGGCGGAAAAGACCGCTCAGGATGTGAGAAAAAACGCCCAAAAAGAAGGGGAATTAATCATTAAAGAGGCTCTCGCAAAGGCCAGCAGAATAATAAAAAGGGCGGAGGAGAAATACAACGACATGCACAATAGGTACACGGAGATGAGACAGCAGTTCGTCCTTTTTAAGACCAGGTTTTTGAACTTTCTACAGTCACAAATTGAGTTCATCAAATCCTGTGAATTAGACCCCCGGCAGGATTTCGATGCTTTTGAATCCTTTGAGGAGGCTGCGGCCGGCAAGGAATGGAACAAAGACTCAAGCTGTGAATGTGTTCATATTCCCGGTGATGGCGTCGAAGGCGATGGTGAAAAATCAAAAGAAGACCCCTTTGATTCAAATATGAAACCGGAGAAAAATGAAATTAATGAAACTGCGGAGGATCAGGAAAAACAGGAGCAATAGCGGGATTTTTGAAATACAGATAAACTTGGTGAGGGAAAGAAAATGCCGCGAGAAAACCGCATATCGGTAGTTGGTATAATAATACATGATCGTGAGAAAAACGCCGAAAGGGTTAATGAAATACTGTCCAAATACGGCCGGTTAATAATCGGGCGGATGGGCGTTCCTTATCGCGAAAGAGGCATTTCGGTAATAGCGTTGATAGTGGACGCTACCACCGATGAACTGGGAGCGCTGACGGGCCAGCTCGGCAGTATTCCGGGGGTGAAGGTCAAATCCGCCATAACGGCATAGTAGACACGAGGTTGCTATTTTTTTAACAAGGGGTTGATGGCAATAATCGGAATCATCGGTGCCATGGAGAAAGAGGTTAAATTTTTTATTGAAAATATGAAAGGCGCGGAAATAATAACGCGGGCGTCAATGGTGTTTTATGAGGGAAATTTACACGGCAAGAGAGTGGCGGTGGTAAAGAGCGGAGTGGGAAAAGTCAATGCAGCAGCATGCACCCAGATCTTAATAGATTTTTACAACCCCCGGGCCGTTATCTGTACGGGTGTGGCGGGAGCCCTCCGGGAAGACCTGGACTTCGGAGATGTGGTCATTTCCAAAGACGTTGTGCAATACGATGTAGATGCCACGTGTTTCGGCCATGAACCGGGTGAAATTCCCAATCTCGGGATAAAGTACTTTGAAGCATCTGGCGAACTTATAGAAATAGCCAAAAAAGTCCACGACAATGCCTTTAAAGATAAAAAAGCCGTGATCGGAAGGGTTTTAACGGGAGATCAATTTTTAAGCAGCGGGGAAAGGGCCGCTTTTTTAAGAAACACCTTTGAAGGCAGCTGTGTGGAGATGGAGGGAGGAGCCGTCGGTCAGGTATGTTACCTTAACAACGTCCCTTTTTTAATAATAAGATCAATTTCGGACAGGGCGGACGGCAGAGCGGTGGCCGATTACGAAAGGTTTGTGGAGGAGACGGCAAAAAGATCCTTTGAACTGGTGGCCGGTATTATCAAAATTTACGGTGAGGGGAATAATAAATAGAGTCAGGCGACGAATTAGTTTGAGGGAAACGTATGAAACAAAGTAAATTGATAAACGACCTAAACCAAAAGTTAGACAACCTCACCGTACAGATCGAAAAGCTGAATTTAGCCGAATACCTGGACATCCTTCGCAATACCAGAAGGCTTTTGTATGTCAATTTCCTTGCGGGAATCGCGAGAGGATTTGGCATGGCGGTGGGTTTTACTCTTTTGGGCGCGCTGGCAATATATATACTGCAGCGAGTGGTGATATTGAGACTCCCTTTAATTGGAGATTTTATAGCAGAAATAGTAAAAATAGTACAGAAAGAGCTTTCAACCAAATGAACAGATTTTTCAGTAACTATGAAAAGGGAGGCCTGAACTTGCTCAATACCGGACATTTCCGCAAAAAGCTGGAAGAACTAAAAAAAGAACTGGAAGAACAGCAGCAGGTGATAGTTAAGCGCGGGTCCGAACCTTTGAAGGAATCCACAGGTGAACTTTCAGGTTACGACAACCACACCTCGGATTTGGGAGCTGAGACCTTTGAGAGGGAAAAAGACCTTGGGGTAAAGGACAACGCCAGGATTATGCTCATGAAGGTAAACCACGCTCTTGATAAGATAAAGGAAGGAACCTACGGTATATGCGAAAGGTGTGGCAAACCGATAGGTGAAGAAAGACTGGAGGCCGCTCCCTATACAACTTTATGCATCGACTGCAAAAATGAAGAGGAAAAACTGGACGACAGCAGCCCCAGGCCTGTGGAGGAAGAAATTCTCCGTTATCCCTTTGGCAGGAGCTTTTCGGACGAATGGGACCGGAATATGTACGACGGAGAAGATGCGTGGCAGGATGTGGCCAGGTACGGCACGGCCAATTCGCCGCAGGATGTACCCGGGGCGGTGGATTATACAGAAACATATGTGGATGGCGATGAAAAAAGAGGCATTGTGGACAAGGGTGATGAAATAATAGATGAAGAAGATCCCGACGAAGACGACAAAAACGAATTTGCAGAATAATGCCCGAGAAGGGCATTTTTTAATTTAAATATATATACCGCGTCTAATAGCGCACCTTAGATGAAAATTGCGCCGCACGTTGTTTTAACCGAAAAATTTGCCCAGAGACTTCATCGCGACAATTTGTGCCAAACGTCAGAGATAGTGTGAATTTTTATTGGGTCAATTAGCAGGAAAAGTCAGAGAGCTGTCTTTATTGTCTGGGGTATTTTTGATATAATAAAAAGAACTGTTCAGAATTATGGAGGTATAAAATCTTGGACCTAATACTTTACAGTCTTATTATCCTGGCCGCCGACCAACTGTCCAAGTTCCTCATTCGGTCGACGCTGCGACCGCACCAGTCTATTCCCATTATAACAGATGTTTTTCACATAACTTACGTTCAGAACACAGGCGCCGCTTTCAGCATCTTGCGGGGGAAAACTTATTTTTTTACGATGGTCTCAATTTTAATCATCCTGATGATAGTGTACTATGCGAAAAAAATTCCGGCTGGAAAAAAGCTGCTTAGATTTACTCTGGCATTGATTTGCGGCGGTGCGGCCGGCAACCTGGTAGACCGTCTGAGATACGGATACGTGGTGGATTTTCTGGATTTTCGAGTATGGCCGGTTTTTAATATAGCCGATTCGGCCATCGTCGCAGGTGTTTTGATCCTCGCTTATTTGATAGCTTTCGATGCCGAGATTCAAGGCCTTCTCAATAAAGACGGGAGGTAGTGGCCTTGGTTACCGAATACCGCTTTATCGCTCAAAAAGCAGATGAAAAAAGGCGGGTGGACGTATTTTTGGCTGAAAAATTGCAAAATATCTCCAGGACTTTTATAAAAAAGGGTATTGAAGAAGGGTGGATAAAAGTCAACAGCGACATGGTAAAGCCTCACTACAAGTTGAAAGAAAACGACGAGATTACGGCCCGCATACCACCGCCTCAAAAGCTTTCCCTTGTTCCGGAGAACATACCCCTTGACATAATTTTTGAAGACGGGGATATAATAGTCGTCAACAAACCAAGGGGTATGGTGGTTTACCCCGCTCCCGGCAATTTTAGCGGCACTCTGGTGAATGCACTGTTATACCACACAAAAGATCTATCGGGCATCAACGGCGTGGCGCGGCCGGGTATTGTCCACCGCCTGGATAAAGACACTTCGGGGGCCATGGTGGTGGCAAAGAATGACCTGGCCCATCAAAATCTTGCGAAGCAGCTAAAAAACAGGCAGATGAAAAAAATCTACTGGGCACTTGTATGGGGGAGGGTTTCGGAGGATAAAGCCACCATTAACGCCCCCATCGGCAGGCACCCGCTGAAGCGGACCGAAATGGCCGTTACAACTAAAAATTCCCGGGAGGCCATTACCCATTTTAAAGTCCTGGAGAGGTTTTCGGAGTACACTCTGTTGGAAGTCCGCCTGGAAACCGGACGAACCCATCAGATAAGGGTTCATATGAAGTATATCGGTCATCCGATAGTGGGGGATCCGGTATATTCAAGGAAAAAAAGTCCCTTTAATATTGAGGGACAGGCGTTGCACGCTTTCAAACTTGGTTTGTATCATCCCAGAACCGGAGAATTCATGGAGTTTGAGGCGCCTCTGCCGGAAGATTTTGCGGGTATTTTAAACTTTTTAAGGATGAGGGAGGGTAAGTGATATGGAGGAAAAGGCCCGCATTATGGATGAACAGGCCATAAACAGAGCGCTAATCAGGATAAGCCATGAGATTATTGAAAAAAACAAGGGTGTGGAAGACCTGGCTCTCGTGGGCATTAGAAGGCGGGGAGCCCCCCTGGCGAAACGCATAGCATCCAACATATCGTCCATTGAGGGTGTGGAACTTCCCGTGGGGATACTTGATATAACCCTTTACAGAGATGACCTGTCAACGCTTTCCACCCAGCCTGTGGTACACAAGACAGAAATACCTTTCAACATAACAAACAAAAAAATCGTCCTGGTGGACGACGTAATTTATACCGGCAGGACGGTAAGGGCGGCTCTTGACGCCCTGGCAGATATAGGAAGGGCGCGGATGATACAGCTGGCGGTTTTAATTGACCGGGGGCACCGGGAATTGCCGATAAGGCCCGACTACGTCGGCAAAAACGTACCTACATCCAGAGACGAAGTGATAAAAGTCAAGCTCGAAGAAGTTGACGGAGAAAACTGTGTTGTGATATTAAAGCGATAACCGTTTCACCGTAGCTTCATCCGGCGTTACATACAGTGTTTTGTGATGGTCGTATATGACAAAACCCGGTTTGGCGCCGGCCGGTTTTCTTACATGTTTTTTCAATGTGTAATCTACGGGAACGTTGCTTCCGTTTCGGGCCCTGCTGAAGTACGCCGCCAGGATGGAGGCTTCATACAGGGCTTTATCGCTCACTTTTTGTTTCGAGCATTCGATAATTACGTGGGATCCGGGTATGTCTTTCGTATGAAGCCATATGTCTTCGGGTCCGGCCTTTTTGAGGGTCAGCATATCGTTCTGGCGGTTATTTTTGCCCACATATATGGTAAAACCGTCGGACGACCTGAATTTTAATGGCTCAGATTTTGACTGCCGGGGGCATTTTTTGCCCGCTGCTTTCAGGTAGCCCTGGTTTTCCAGTTCGTGGCAAATTTCATGCAGATCTTCCATATTGCTGCAGTTTTCCACATCAAACAGCGCGCTTTCCAGGTAATATATTTCCTGTGAAATCTCCTGTAGTTTTTTCTCCAGCATGATTCTCGCCGATTGCAATTTTTTATAGCGATTGAAATAAAGCTGGGCGTTTTGGGAAGGTGTCAATTTTTCGTTAAAAGGGATGGTTATTATTTTGTCGTTATCGTAAAAATCGGGGAGCTTGACCTCCTTCAAACCCGGCTTTACCTGATAAAGATAGGCTGAAAGAATTTCTCCCCAGAGCCTGTATTTCTCCAGGTCGCCGGTCTCCTGAAACTTTTTCTTATGGAATGAAAAACCTTGCCTCAGTTTTTCAAGATGTTTGGATATTTCCGAGCAGACGCGTTTCTTGAGGGAAGCGAACGCCTCGGTTTTTTCTTTTTTGGAAAAATATAAATCCACTATCTCGTTCACATGGGATTTTACCACCTTTAAGCGGTGTTTTTGTTCCAAGGATAAAAGAGGTAATACCCAGAAATCATCGGGTTCGGAAGTATTGCTATTTATATACAGCGATGGGGAAAAGTTTCCCGACCCTATTTTGGTTCCGACATCTTCAAGGGCTTTGACAATATTGTTTTTTTCTTCTTCCAACAGGAGTCCCACGGTTTTTTGGGGGTCCACTCCTGCCCTGAAAGTTATTTCCCGGGATGCGGCGCCGCTCAAACCCATGATATTGTCTAATATCCATTTGCTTACGGTCCTGGTATCGCCATTGACAACGGCATGGCATAATGTTGACATAAAATTATTATGGTCAAATGCAGTCAAACTGATTTTGTGCTGCATGGGAGGATAGATATACTTTTCTCCCGGCAGGATCTGGCGGAACCTGTTGACTTCGACGGGTATTCTTTTTATTGAATCGATTATGGTGTTGCTTTCGGGCTGGACCAGTATAATGTTGCTGTGCCTTCCCATGATTTCAATTATTAGCTTCCACTCAACGGGTTGCATGAATTCATTGTTATTGTGAATGGTAATCTCCACGATTCTCTCCAGGTCGGGCTGCTCAATTTTTACAATATTGCCGCCGATGAGGTGCTTTCTTAAAAGCATGCAAAACGCCGGAGGAGAAAGAGGGTTTTCGACTATGCTTTCCGTCAGGTGAATTCTGCAGTTTACGGGGTGTGAGGACATGAGAAGTTTTAATTCCTCCCTTCCGCGGCGAATGTAGAAAATAAGCTCATCTTTATGGGGCTGATAAATTTTATTTATCCTGCCGCCGGTGAGAGCCTCTTGCAGTTCGGAAACCACGGCGTGCAGGGTAATTCCGTCAAAGGGCATGGTCTGAACCTCCCGGAATTTTATATCACTGGTATCATGTTACTAGTATACCATATAGAGCGATACCTTTAATAGATAAATAAATTTATTGTTTAAACCAAAATTAGGTGGTATAATAATTTTAATGATTTTGAAAGAAAAAATAAGGGTGGTCTTGAAATATGGAGTTCACCAAAACACACGGCCTTGGAAATGATTTTATAATCGTAAATGGCATAAAGCAAGATGTCGTAGGTATAGAAAAATACGCAAGAAAAATCTGCGACAGGCATTTCGGAATAGGTGCGGACGGAATCCTGCTGGTTTTGCCTTCGCGAATGGCGGATGTCAGGATGAAGATTATCAACAGCGACGGCAGTGAAGCAATGATGTGCGGCAACGGGATAAGATGTTTTGCACATTATGCATACACGCGGGGCATAGTTACAAAAACGGTCATCGATGTGGAGACCCCGGCAGGAGTTAAAAGGGCCGAAATTCTGAGTACAGGCATTGAGACGATGGTTAAGGTGGATATGGGTGAGTACAGCATGCTCAAAGGGGATATACCCATGCTAGGCTCCTCCGAAGAGGAAGCCATAGATTTTACCATTTCCACAGAGGATAATGAGTTTAAAGCTATTGCGGTTTCCATGGGAAACCCGCATTGTGTGATATTTGTAGAAAATGTGGATGAAGTTCCGCTCGAGCGCATAGGCCCCGTTATAGAAAACCACCCGCTGTTTCCCAACAGGACAAACGTCGAATTTGTGGAGGTCCTGGATGAAGACCATCTAAAAATGAGGGTGTGGGAACGCGGGGCGGGCATCACCATGGCATGCGGGACTGGAGCATGCGCTTGTGCTGTGGCGGCTCTGAAAAAGGGCCTGGGAAAAAGACAAACAAAGGTTTTTCTCCCGGGTGGGGAGCTTTTTATAGATATTGATGATAAAAAACGGGTCTTCATGACCGGCCCCGTCAGAGAAGTGTTTAACGGCCGGGTAGACCTTTCCAAATTATAAACAATTTATAAATTATGGAGGTATTTTCGTGGAAAGAGCAAATCGCATCAAAAAAATTCCGCCTTATCTCTTCGCGCAGATCGATAAGAAAATTGCCGATCTCAAAAAGGCGGGGGTTGACGTCATAAGTCTTGGAGTTGGGGACCCGGACCTGCCGACCCCCCCCAACATTATCCAAGCCTTGCAAAGGGCCTGCGAAGATCCGGCGTGCCACCGGTACCCCGAATATGAAGGTTCGCTGGAGTTTCGCCAGGCGGTGGCGGCTTACTACAGCAGGCGGTACGGTGTTGAACTTGATCCGGAAAACGAAGTAATGGCCCTTATAGGATCAAAAGAGGGTATAGCCCACATTTTCCTGGCTTACATAGACCCCGGAGACTACGCACTGATACCGGACCCGGGATATCCGGTCTACAGGACTGCCACGATTTTCGCGGGTGGTATACCCTACCCTGTTCCCCTGGTGAGGGAAAATAACTTTTTACCCGACTTTTCAAAAATAGACAGCGACATAGCCAGAAAAGCAAAAATCATGTTCTTATGCTACCCCAACAATCCCACAGCGGCTGTGGCGGATAAAAAGTTTTTTGAAGAGGCTGTGGATTTTGCCAAAACCTATGATCTGGTGATATGCCACGATAGCGCTTACGCCGATGTTACTTACGACGGCTACCGGGCGCCCAGTATCCTGTCGGTGGACGGTGCCAAAGAAGTGGCCATTGAATTCGGTTCCCTGTCAAAACCTTACAGGATGACCGGATGGAGAATTGGCTATGCGGCCGGCAGCAAAGAAATCGTTTCAGCCCTGGGCATAATTAAGACCAATGTAGACTCCGGTCAATTTACCGCGGTTCAAAAGGCGGCGGTGGAAGCCCTGACTGGCCCCCAGGATAGCGTGGACGAAATGCTCTCCGTTTTTAAGCGGAGGCGGGATTTGGTGGTGGAGGCCTTGAGGAGCATGGGATTTGATGTGGAGACGCCAAAGGGAACTTTTTATGTATGGGTTCCGGTACCCAGGGGCTTTACATCCGCTTCCTTTGCCGAGATGCTCATCGAAAAAGCGGGTGTTGTCGTGAGCCCCGGAAACGCTTATGGAGAATACGGCGAAGGATATTTTAGGATATCTCTGACCACTCCTGATGACAGAATCGAGGAAGCGTTAAAGAGAATGAAGGAAAATTTAAATTTTTAAGTGGAGAAAGGCGTTTAAAATGATAAAGAGCATGACGGGTTATGGACGTGGGGAGAGCCTTGACAGAATTTCCTGGGTGGTGGAAATAAGATCCGTAAACCACAGATTTCTGGAAATATTTGTCAAGCTCCCCAGGCCCTGGCTTTTATTGGAGGAAAAGATAAAAAACTACATAAAGGGGAAAATAACAAGGGGCAGAATAGATGTATTTGTGAACTTGTCCTGTGAGAATCTTCCGGTCGATATAAAAATTGACAAGGCAATGATTGAGAATTATTATAAAAGATTGCTGGAAATCAAGGAGGAGATTGGCTTTGAAGGTCCCGTGTCTTTATCGCTGCTCTCCTTAATGCCCGACGTTTTTCAGGTAAATGAGAACCTGCCCCAGGAACGCGAATTGTGGGATTCTTTAAAGCCGGCTTTGGAAGGGGCGGTGAATAACTTGCTGGATATGCGGGCAAAAGAAGGGGAAAACCTGTGGAATGATATTTCGGCAAGACTTGACATTATAGACAACAAAGTGGATATTATAAAAGAACGGGCGGATGTGGTTGTGGAAGAGTACAGGAAAAGGCTTATGCAGGATGTGGAGAAGCTTTCCCGGGGAATTGCCGTAGATCAGGAAAGGATAGAGGCTGAAGTGGTGCTGTTTGCTGAAAGGTCAAATATATCCGAGGAAATTGTAAGGATAAAGAGCCATCTGTGCCAGATGAAAAGCCTGGCGGCTTCGGAGGATGCTTTGGGAAAAAAGATGGATTTTATAGCTCAGGAGATGTTTCGGGAAACCAACACCATTGGCGCAAAGTCTTCCGATTATGTTATTTCCAGGGAGATTATTGAAATAAAGAGCGAACTCGAGAAGATAAGAGAGCAAATCCAGAACATTGAGTAGAATTTCAGGAGGGAATAGTGTGGAAATAAAACTTGTAAATATAGGTTTTGGCAATATTGTTTCGGCCAATCGCATAATAGCTATCGTAAGCCCCGAGTCGGCCCCGATAAAAAGAATAATTCAGGAGGCCAGGGATCGGGGGATGCTGATCGACGCCACCTACGGCCGGAGGACAAGAGCGGTCATTATAACCGATAGCGACCATGTAATTCTTTCGGCGGTTCAACCGGAGACAGTAGCCCATCGCCTGAATGAAAGCGACAAGGAGATGGAAGCCGAAGAAGAGCTCGAAGAGGTTTGAGGGGATATTTTTATGAAGCAAAAAGGGATGCTGATAGTTATTTCGGGCCCTTCCGGTGCGGGAAAAGGTACCCTGTGCACTCTGTTGCTGGACAAAATGGAGAACCTGTGTCTTTCTGTGTCTGTTACCACCAGACCGCCCAGGCCTGGAGAGAAACACGGAGTTAATTATTTTTTTACCGACGTTAAAGATTTTGAAGAAAAAATAAAACAGAATGAATTCCTTGAATGGGCAAAGGTCTATAATAATTACTATGGTACACCGCGAGCTTTTGTGGAAAAGCAGCTTCAGGAAGGCAGAGATGTCATACTGGAGATAGACATCCAGGGTGCTTCTCAGGTCAAAAAAAACTGCCCCGAAGGTGTTTTTATATTCATTCTACCTCCGGATTTAGAAGAATTGAAAAAGCGCATAGAAAAACGAGGCAGCGAAACCCGTGAATCCCTTGACCTGAGAGTAAAAAGCGCCAGGGAGGAATTGAAAGCGGCCGCTTTTTACGATTACGTGGTGGTTAACGATGACCTGGACAAGGCCGTTTTCAAACTGCAATCCATAATTACGGCCGAAAGGTGCCGTGTAGTCAGAAATTATTATCTTCTTCAGGTTATCAACGGGAGGAAGGAAATGCCATGATGTACCCGTCAATAGATTCACTTACCAGCAAATACGACAGCAAGTATACCATTGCCGTGGCCGCTGCAAAGAGGGCACGGCAACTGGTGGAAGGCGAGCCCAAACTGGTGGATGTGAAAACTACAAAACCGGTTTCCATCGCGCTTTTTGAACTTGATGCCGGCAAAATAAAGGTAGAAAGTCCCAAATCAGGCATCAAATGACGGAGGGTTTCCATGTTAAACGACAAATTCATAACCATGGGAGTTACCGGCAGCATAGCGGCCTATAAAGCCGTGGAACTGGTCAGGCTTTTGAAAAAAAAGGGTGCGGATGTTCAGGTCATAATGACAAAATCCGCATGCGAATTCATAAAACCTTTAACATTTCAGGTGGTTTCCCGGAACCCCGTAATTACGGATATGTTTGAAAAACCTTACTACTGGGAGGTAGAACATGTGGCCCTGGCGGACAAGGCGGACTTATTTCTTGTAGCCCCCGCTACGGCCAACATCATAGCCAAGATAGCCGCCGGCATCGCCGACGATATGCTTTCCAGCACCATTCTGGCAACCAGGGCAAAGGTTTTGATCGTCCCTGCCATGAATGTCCACATGTACGAAAATCCCGTGACTCAAAAAAACATTTCTTATTTAAGAAGTTTGGGATTTGAAATAATGGAACCCGCCGAAGGCGCCCTGGCGTGCGGTTATGCGGGGAAGGGGAGATTTCCGGAGCCGGGGGAAATACTGAAAAGAATTGAAGCCCTTATGGGAAAACGCCGCGACTTTCATAATAAAAAAATCCTTGTAACGGCTGGGCCCACCCGGGAGCCCATAGACCCTGTGCGATATATATCCAACCGCTCTTCAGGAAAAATGGGTTACGCCCTGGCCGAAGCGGCGGTTCTTCGTGGAGGAAATGTGGTACTCGTTTCGGGGCCGACAAACCTCGAGCCGCCAGCGGGCCTTTATAAATTTATACCTGTTGAGACGGCTCGGGAGATGCAAAAGGCTGTACTTGAAAATTTCAGCTGGGCCGATGTGATTATAAAAGCCGCGGCGGTGGCAGACTACAGGCCCAAAAATTACTCCACCGAAAAAATAAAAAAGCGGGACGGCGAAACGAATCTGGAACTCGTAAAAAATCCGGATATTCTTCAGGAGCTTGGAGAAAAAAAGACAACACAGGTCTTAATAGGGTTTGCGGCGGAGACCGAAGACTTGGAGGAAAATGCAGTCAAAAAATTAAATAACAAGAAACTGGATTTTATCGTTGTCAATGATGTTACCCAGGAAGGGGCAGGGTTTGGCTCTGATACCAACATTGTAAAAATAATACACAGAGACGGCCGGGTGGAAGCGTTCCCCAGAATGTCAAAAAAGGATGTGGCGGATATTATTCTTGACAGGGCGTTATGCTATATGTCTTAAAGCCGGTAATTTGAAGGGCTTTTTATTTTTGGGGGGATGGCATTGGAAGCTGTAGCCGAAGTTGCCGTTGACGTAAAACATCCCAGCGCAAAAAAGGAATACTTTTACACCATTCCCGACGAACTGGTGCCGGCGGTGGGGGCGGGAGATCTGGTTTTGGTTCCCTTCAACAATACAAAGGTCAACGGCGTGGTAATGCGGGTTCTCGATCCCGGGGAATATTCGGGAGAGTACAGGCTTAAGAATGTTATAAAAAAGGAACAGGTCTCCCTCCCGCCGGAAATGGTCGACCTCTCAAGGTCACTGGCGAGGTATTATGGGGCTGCGCCCATCGACTTTCTAAAACTTATGCTACCTCCACCGATAGGGGTAAAACAGGAAGCGGTCTACAGAGCAGTGGTCGAAAAGTGCGTTCTGCCGGATAGGGCGGTAAACCAGAAAAAGATCTTTGATTTACTCGCCGCTTTCGGACCGCTTACCGCCCGCGAAATATGCGCCAGAATTGACATGCCGCTTTCGTCGATTCAGGGCGCCCTATCGGGCCTGGTTAAAAAGGGCATGGTAGTTAGAGAATACAGGGTTGTAAGGCGGAAGCCCGAAACCGTGCCGGATGCTGGTCTAAGCAGGCCGCTCAACCTTACAGCCGAACAGGCAGCCGCCGTGGATCAGATTTGCCGCAATATGGACGGCGAAAAGAAAACTGTTCTTTTATACGGAGTCACCGGCAGCGGAAAAACTGAAGTGTACATAAGGGCAATTGAAAAAGCGCTTCACACGGGCAAAAAGGCCATGCTCCTGGTGCCTGAAATTTCTCTTACACCCCAGATGCTGACCGTCTTTCAGGCCCGTTTTCCTCAAAAAGTGGCAGTCATACATAGCAGGCTTTCCCAGGGGGAAAGGTTCGACGAATGGCACAGGATTTACAACAGAGAAGCGGACATCGTGATAGGCGCCAGGTCCGCGGTATTTGCGCCCGTTCGAGACCTCGGTTTAATAATAATTGACGAAGAGCACGAATCCTCTTATAAACAGATGGAGCATCCTTTTTATGATGCCAGGGTGGTGGCAAGGATAAGAGCGCAAAGGGAAGGCGCAATGTTGATGATGGGAAGTGCCACGCCGTCGGTGGAATCGTACTACAAAGCCCTCAGGGGAGATTATCTTCTGGTTAAACTTACCAAAAGAGTGTCGGGAAGGCCTTTGCCGTCTCTCGAAATCATAGATATGAAAGAGGAATTAAAGTCCGGGAATCGGCATATTTTCAGCAGAAGACTCTTTGCAGGCATGAAGGAAGCCATAGTACGGGGCTGCCAGGTTATACTTTTTCTCAACCGCCGGGGTCATTCCACTTTTGTAATCTGCAGGGATTGCGGTTTTGTATTAAAATGCCCCCACTGTGACATTTCCCTTACCTACCATTTTGAAGACAGGAGCGGAAAATGCCATTATTGCGGATTTCAAATAAAAGCGCCAGATATGTGTCCGGTTTGCGGTGGTCGGAACATAAGATACTTCGGAGCGGGAACGGAAAAAGTGGAACAGGAGGTCAACCGTTTATTCCCCGGTATTAAGACCATTCGCATCGATGCCGATTCTACATCGCGCAAGGGGTCGCTGGAACAAATGCTTTCATGTTTTAGAAGGGGGAAAGCCCAGGTCTTGATAGGGACCCAGGCTGTTGCCAAGGGCCTGGATTTTCCAAAGGTGGCCCTTGTCGGGGTAATAAGCGCGGACACCTCCCTTAACATGCCGGACTTCAGGGCTGGAGAAAGGACTTTCCAGCTCATAACACAGGTGGCGGGGAGAGCCGGGAGAGGCCAGTTCCCCGGCAGGGTATATGTTCAAACTTACTGTCCCGAGTCTTTTGCAATAAATGCCGCCTGCAGGAACGATTTCACCGGTTTTTACATGAAAGAATTAGAAAACAGGCGGCAGCATAACTACCCCCCTTTTTGTCACCTTTTAAACATTATATTTTCAGGTCCGCGGGAAGAAGTGATAAAAGCCGAAGCTTTTAGCATGAAACAATTTTTTATGTCAAAGGGTTTTGACGGTGTAGAGATTTACGGCCCCGCACCGGCGCCAAGATTGAGAATTAAAGATAATTATCGGTATCACATTTTACTTAAGAGCCGGGAAGAAGAAACATTAATACAGGTAGAAGATTTTTTAAAATCCCTTAAGAAAAATTCCAAGATCAATGTGGCATGGGATATGGACCCCCAGGACTTGCTGTAAATTTAACGGGTTCTTGCAAAAAGGAGAGAAGGTTTAATGGCCATCAGGAATATTCGTAAATATGGCGATGATATTTTAAGGAAAAAAGCTAAAAATGTGCGCGTTTTCAATAACAGTTTGTCGGAGCTTCTCACCGATATGGCTGAGACCATGAAAGCTGCCAACGGGGTAGGCCTGGCGGCGCCTCAGGTGGGTATATTAAAGAGAGCGGTAGTTATAGACGTCGGCGAGGGACTTATCGAACTTGTAAACCCCAGAATAGTTCACCAGGAAGGCGAAGCAGTAGAGGTAGAGGGGTGCCTAAGTATACCAGGAGTTTTGGGGGAAGTGGCCAGACCTCAAAAGGTGAAAGTCAAAGCTGTGGACAGAGAAGGCAACCCCATAGAGATAGAAGGGGAAGGTCTTCTGGCGCGGGCGCTGTGTCACGAAATAGACCATCTCGACGGCGTGCTGTTTATAGACAAAGTGATAAAATTTGTAAATTCTGATGACGAGGGATAAAACATGAAGCTGGTTTTTATGGGAACTCCCGAATTTGCCGTTCCTTCTCTGGATGCGCTGTTAAAAGAAGGCCATGAAGTTGCGGCGGTGGTCACGCAGCCCGACAGGCCCGTGGGGCGAAAAAGGGTCGTTACGCCGCCGCCCGTTAAGCTCGCGGCGATGAAGAACGATCTTCGGGTTTTGCAGCCTCAAAAGGTGAAGGACGGGGATTTTATCCGCGTCCTTTCGGAAATAAAGCCGGATTTGATTGTAGTCGTGGCCTTTGGGCAGATCCTTCCCAGAACGGTTCTGGACATCCCGCTTCTCGGATGTATTAACGTTCACGCCTCTCTGTTGCCCAGGTACCGCGGGGCGGCGCCGGTTCAGTGGGCCATAATAAACGGTGAGAGGGTAACCGGTGTTACCACCATGTGGATGGATGAGGGACTTGACACAGGTGATATGTTTTTACAGCAAACGGTGGAGATAAAGGATGAATGGACGGCTTCGGACCTTTCCAGGGAGCTTTCACTTGTGGGCGCCGGTTTATTGATAGAGACGCTCCGCAGATTGGAATCCGGCCAGCAATTGCGCATCCCCCAGGACCACAACCGGGCCACATATGCCCCGATGCTCAAAAAGGAAGACGGCAAAATTGACTGGAGTAAAAAGGCCTTTGAAATACGCAACCTCATCCGGGGCCTTCATCCGTGGCCGGGTGCGTACACCTTTAGCCGGGGCCAGGAAATAAAGATATGGGTTGCGGAAACTTACCCCTCCGGAAAAAAACAGGCCCCGGGGAGGTTCATGGGCGTGGTGAAGGGCCGGGGATTTCTTGTGGGCACCGGTGAGGGGTGTTTGCTTGTAAAAGAGCTGCAGGAGGCCGGGAAGAAAAAAATGGGGGCCCTGGAGTATCTGGCAGGGCACAGCCTGCGTGAGGGAGATTTTTTTGCGGATGTTTAATCAGAGAGAGGAAACGGTAAAAATAAAGAAAAGGATTTTCATCGGGTTGCTGGCTGCAAGCATTATTTTGATATTCGGGATGGTTGTGGCCGGGATCTTTATATATTTTAACAAATTCGGCAACTGGTACCGTTATATTCTGCTCTTTATCATCGGCCTGCTGAGCATATTTATCTTTATCGTAAGCATCGGCCTGGCTGGAGTGGTCATGACACTCTGGCATGTAAAGACGTTTTTCGGCCTTCAAAACCTGATGACCTCCTCAATAAATATCCTGTTCCCCATAGCCCTGGCCCTTGGAAGACTGCTGCACATTCCAAAAGACGTTATTAAGAGTTCTTATATAGAGGTAAACAACAAACTCATCCAGAGCAGGAATTTTAAAGTGGATCCGGGGAATATACTGATTCTGGCGCCCCATTGCCTCCAAAAGTGGGATTGCCCGTATAAGGTGACCAGTGATGTTTCAAATTGCCGCCACTGCGGGAGATGCGACATAGACAGATTGTTTAAGCTCAGCAGAGACCGGGGTGTAAATCTTGCGGTTGTGACCGGCGGGACCCTGGCCAGGAAAATGGTTTACGAATATAAACCCAAAGCTATTGTGGCGATAGCCTGTGAAAGAGACCTTACCGAAGGCATTATGGATACAAGCCCTTTGCCGGTTATCGGTATATTGAACGTGAGGCCCGAAGGCCCCTGCAAAAACACCGGAGTTGATGTAAATAAAGTGGCTGAAGCCGTTGACTTTTTCCTAAACCGAAAATAACACAAGAGGGGAAGGAGCATTATAGCAATTGGCAAATCCAAGGGAATTGGCTCTTAAAATACTTATAAAATCCCAGGATGGGATGTACAGCAACCTGGCTTTGAACCGGTTTTTAACACCCGAAATTTCCGCAAAGGACAGGGCTTTTGTGACCGAACTGGTTTACGGTGTGGTAAAATACAGGTTGCGGCTGGATTATATAATATCTCAATTTTCAAAAATAACTCCTTCCAGGATGGACCCGAACATACTCCACATCCTCAGACTGGGCGTGTACCAGATGATATTTTTGGACAGAGTTCCGGATTTTGCGGCCGTTAACGAATCGGTGGAAATGGCAAAGAAGCTCGAGGGCAAGGGGGCGGCAAATTTTGTAAATGCCGTTTTAAGGAATATAGCCAGGCGAAGCCGTGAAATACTTTACCCGAACCGGGAGAAAGAACCAGAAAAATATCTTTCGGTATTTTATTCCTTCCCCATGTGGATGGTGAAAAGGTGGGTGAAATTGTTCGGTGTGGATTTTACCGAGGAACTGTGCGGGGCCTTCAATGAAAGGCCAAAAACATGCATCCGGGTTAATACTTTGAAAATAGAAAGGGAAGAACTGGAGTCGAGATTTCTGGATGAAGGAGTCAATTTCCAGCGGGGTTTTTACCTGGATGAGGCTCTTTATTTAATCGATTCACCACCGCTGGCACGGCTCAAAAGCTTTAAAGAGGGTTTTTTCCAGCCTCAGGATGAAAGTTCCATGATAGCATCAATAGCCCTGGGAGCCAAAAGCGGCGAGTCGGTCCTGGATGTGGCTGCGGCCCCCGGCGGTAAGACAACTCACCTGGCTCAGATGATGAAAAATGCGGGAAGCATAACCGCCTGGGATATTCATCCGCACAGGGTGGAACTGGTAAAGGAGGCGTGCAGGCGCCTTGGCGTAACCATAGTGGATGTGGAAATAAAAGACGCTCGAATACCCGACGAAAAAATGTTTTACCGATTTGACAGGGTGCTGATAGACGCTCCCTGCTCAGGGTTGGGGGTTATAAGAAGAAAGCCCGACATAAAGTGGTCCAAGAACCCCGAAGACCTTGCCGCATTGAAAACAGAGCAGGCCAATATACTGCGGATCTGTTCAAAGTATGTAAAGCCGGGCGGAATTTTGCTTTACAGCACCTGCAGCATAGAGCCGGAAGAAAATCAGGAAGTGGTTGAGGCGTTTTTGAGAGAAAACGGTGATTTCGTTTTCGACGATTTAAGGCCCTGCTTGCCCGAGAAATTAAGGGCGGCCGTCGACAAACATGTAGGTTGTCTTCAGCTTTACCCGCATATTCACAAGGTTGACGGCTTTTTTATTGCACGATTAAGGAGATTAAAAGCCTGAGGAGATAAATTATGAAAAAGAAAAATCTCAAAGGTTTGACTTTGGAAGAATTGCAGGATTTTGTCGAGGAGCTGGGCGAGCCCTCTTACCGGGCAAAACAGATTTTCAGGTGGATCTATAAAGGCCAAACGGAGTTCGACTACATGACCGATTTACCCAAAACCTTAATTCAAAAATTGAAGACAAACGCCTGTGTAAGTACTATAGATATATATAAGAAATATGAATCCAATATAGACAAGACCGTGAAGTATGTCTTTTTGCTGGAGGACGGCAACATGGTGGAAGGCGTAAAGCTGGAGTATTCTTTTGGGTTAAGCGCCTGTATTTCAAGCCAGGTGGGCTGCCCTATGGGTTGCGCTTTCTGCGCCTCCGCCATCGGAGGGCTGATAAGAAATCTTACTTGCGGGGAGATGTGCGACGAGGTGCTGGCCATACAAAAGGACACCGGGCAAAAGGTCAGCAGGGTTGTAGTGATGGGAAGCGGAGAACCGCTGTTGAATTATCCGGAGCTCATCAGGTTTTTGAGATTGCTAAATTCGCCGCTGGCTTTTAACATAAGTTACAGGCGCATCACCGTATCCACCTGCGGCATAGTACCGGGAATCAAGAAGCTGGCCGAAGAGGGGATTCCTGTAACCCTTGCCGTTTCTCTTCATGCCCCCGAAGACGCTCTGCGAAATCAATTAATGCCGGTAAACCGCCGTTACCCAATTTTACAATTGTTAGATGCGTGTAAATATTATATAATAAAGACGAAACGGCGAATCACCTTCGAGTACGCCCTCATCGCCGGCGTAAATGATTCCGTGGAATGCGCTGAAAAACTGGCCTTTCTGCTCCGGGGGATGCTGTGTCATGTGAATTTAATCCCCCTGAACCCGGTAAAGGAGAGGTATTTTGAGAGGAGCGGGTCGGAGCAAGTCCGCCTGTTTGAAAGGATTTTGACGGAAAACGGTATTTCCGCTACAATTAGAAGGGAAATGGGCGCCGATATCGAAGCCGCCTGCGGGCAGTTACGGCGGAGCCTTTTGAAGAGGTGAAAAAATGATTGGCTGTATAAAGACCGATGTAGGCAGAGTGAGGATGAATAATGAAGATGCTTTTTACGTTCCCCCGTCGAACGCAGGCCATCCCCAGCTGTACATAGTCGCGGATGGAATGGGTGGTCATCGGGGAGGGGAAATTGCGAGCCGGATGGCGGTTGATGTGGTTTCGACTCACATAAACGCTCATTTCTCGCCGAATCTTGACGGCCAGCAAATAAAATCTATTATCAAAGATGCTCTAAATAAAGCAAACAAACGGATATTAAGCTCAGCCCTTGAAAATCGCGAGTGGGCCGGGATGGGCACAACGGTGACGCTGGCACTCTTCCTGAGCGATAAATTGTATATAGGTCATGTGGGAGACAGCAGGGCTTACAGGATTAGGGCCGGCCGCATTGAACTGCTGACCAGGGATCACTCGCTGGTATGGCAGTTGATGGAGGAAGGCAAACTCACCTTTGAAGAGGCAAAAATACATCCGTTGAAAAATATAATAACAAAAGCTTTGGGCACCGAAGAATTGCTGGAGCCGGATATTCTGGAGTTCGATTTAAAGAAGAACGACATCATCCTGCTGTGCAGCGACGGCCTTACAAATATGCTTGACGATGAAAATATTAAGACAATTGCATCCGGGGCAAATCCGGAAGTGGCCGCAAGCATGTTAATTGAAAGAGCGAATTCATTGGGCGGGATTGACAACATAACGGTGGGCATAATTATAGCCGATTAACGTGGAGATGAGCAGTATATGATAGGAAAAATTTTAGGAAACAGGTATACAATCTTGGAAGAGATCGGCGGCGGGGGCATGGCTGTTGTGTACAAAGCCCGCTGCAATTTACTGAATAGAGTTGTAGCCATCAAGGTGCTGCGTTCCGAATTCTCGGGCGACGAGGAGTTTGTCAGGAGGTTTAGAAGGGAAGCCCAGGCGGCAGCAAGCTTGTCGCATCCGAATATTGTAAGCATTTACGATGTGGGGCAGGAAGACGGAAGTTACTACATCGTAATGGAATATGTGGAAGGGAAGACGTTGAAGGATTTGATAAGGCAGGAGGCCCCCATGCCTCCGGTGGAAGTTGTCGAAATTGGAAGGCAGATATGCGACGCTCTTGAATGCGCCCATAAAAATAAAATCATTCACCGGGACATTAAATCCCACAACATCATCATCACTCCGGAAGGGCGCGTAAAGGTTACCGATTTCGGCATAGCACGGGCCGTGACGGGTACTACCATTACCCACACGGGCGATGTCTTCGGTTCTGTTCATTACTTTTCTCCCGAGCAGGCGAGAGGAGATGTGGTGGATGAACGTTCGGATATTTATTCGGTTGGCATCATACTATATGAAGCTTTAACAGGCCGATTACCTTTCGACGGCCAGACTCCGGTGGCTGTAGCGTTAAAGCACATACAGGAAAGCCCCGAACCCATATCCGGTATGATACGGAATTTCCCCGGGGCCCTGGAAGCTATTGTAACAAAGTGCCTTGCCAAATCGCCTGATGAAAGGTTCCAGAGTGCGGGAGAGCTGAAGATGGCATTGACAAGAGCGTCTTCAGACCCCGAAGTGATGGGTTTCAAATCCTCTGAACTCGAGCGGACCCTTGTCTTAAACAAGGATTCACTGAAGGCGCCGCAGAGAAATTCGATTTCGGGACCGCCGGGCAAAAAAAAGCGGGGGATTTTACGGAGCGTGGCTGCGGGTGTTTTGCTTGTGATGCTGTTTGGTGTTTTTTCATATTTCGGAGCGGCTTTGGCGCGCAGATATTTCGAAGTGCCCGAAGTGATAGTACCTAATGTCATAGGGCTTTCGGAAGAAGATGCAGCGCAAAAACTTCGGGAAAGTAATTTGAAATACGTCGTGGCCGACCGCATTTATGATAGTGCACCGGCGGGCCAGGTGATAGACCAGGATCCAAAAGGCGGTGAGAAAGTAAAAATAAACCATCCCCCTATTAACCTGGTGGTGAGCAAGGGACCGAAGACGCGTCAGGTGCCCAAGATTGTGGGTTTATCCGAAGCCGACGGGATAACGGCGATCACCCAGGGAAATTTTAAGGTAGGGACCATTTCCAGAGAGTATTCAGATGAATACCCCGAAGGGATCATAATGGATCAGAATCCCAGGGAAGGTCTTATTCTATCAGAAGGAACCAGTATTAATTTCACGGTTAGTTTGGGTCCGGAAGTCAAGCAAACCAATGTACCCATACTCATCGGCAAGACATATGATGAGGCCAGATCCATCCTGGCGGAGCAGAAGATGAAAGTGGGAAATGTGGTTAAAAAATCCAGCGATGTTCCCGAAAATACTGTAATAGAGCAGAACCCCAGGCCGGGAGAAGCTATAGGCCCGGATGGCACCGTGGACCTGGTGATAAGCAGCGGTCCTCCTAAAGTAAAGAGTTTTAATCTCGAGCTCAAGCTGCCTTCGGAACCACCGGAATTTACCATCAAAGCGGAAGTGTCCGATGATCTGGGACAGCGCGTGGTGTACAACAAAAAACACACCCCCCAGGACAGTCCGCTAATCATACCGATAGAGGGAGCCGGGGTCATCCACGTGAAAGTATGGCTTGACGATATTTTAATATACGATAACACGCACTGAATAAATACGGAGAGCTTATGAAAGAAAGTTTATAGATTTTGTATAAGAAGTCGGTTGGCGATTTAATATTGATTCCAGTGTAAAAACTCCCCCTTTTCCCCAATCCATATTTAACCAAATACGGCTTGAAAAATAAAAACTAACG
>NZ_JBJYKD010000030.1:0-36602 GCF_049310025.1 Thermorhabdus hydrogeniformans
AGATAACGCACCTCATTCCCCATAGTGACATTTTATCACGATAGTCTACAAGGTGACATTATCATAAAATAACCACATCAAATAAAAATAAGGGTTTAATTAATTTTCTCAATGATATACAATTATATTAATCTCTAATAATAATTCTGTAATAAAATAATAATTGTTGTTCAGGAGGTGAGTGAAATAGACAGGTCCGTCTTTTTAAAAGTGTTAGAAAAGATAGAAAACAGGCTCCGGGACAGCGGTGTGAACTGGGCTGTGACCGGCAGCCTTGGCTTTTGGTTACAGGGTATGCCCACAGAAGTCCATGACATCGACATTCAGACAGACAAAAGGGGTGCTTATAGGATCGAGCGCCTTTTGAAAGAGTACGTTATAAGAAAAGTGGAGTTTTCCCAGGCCGATAGGATTCGATCATATTTCGGAGCTTTGATGATTGACGGCATAAAAGTGGAAATTATGGGAGATATTCAGAAACTGGTGGGCGAAAAATGGGAGGAGCCCGTGGACATTGAGAAATACAAAAATTTTGTATACGTGCATGACATGAAGATTCCCGTGCTCTCCCTGGATTATGAATATCAGGCGTATAAAAAAATGGGGCGGATTGAAAAAGCTGAAATGATAAAAAAATGGCTGTCGGAAACAAGGCGGAGGCATCATGACGGCGAATTTGATAATATTTGCTATAAATTAGGGGAGGAGAAATCTATATGAAAATACTGGCTGTACAGGCAAGTCCGAGGCATAATGGCAATACCGCCCTGCTTCTGGAGCATTACCTCAAAGGGGTCAGAGAAAAATATCCGCAGGCGGAAATCCAGACTGTTTATTTGCATGGGAAAAATATCGAGCCCTGCAGGGGATGCAACCGATGTAAAGAAGAAAGATGCGGCTGTGTCATCCGGGACGACATGCAGGATTTATATCAGAAATTCCACAGGGCCGAGGTGCTGATCTTTGCTACGCCCGTATACTGGTGGAACATAACCTCCCAGCTGAAAAGGTTTATGGACAGGATGTACGCTATTGACGTGGAGTCGGGTTTTAAAAATAAAAAATTTGTCCTGCTGCTCACATACGGTGGGGCTCTTCCAAATTCCGGGCCAGAACTGGTACAGCGGACATTTAAAGAAATCTGCGATTACGTGCATATGGATTTCGTCCAATTTTACGGCACATGCACTGACGATTACAAACCGGTCGAGGAAAACCAGGAAGCTCAAGAAGCGGTTTACGAGATGGGAAAGGCCCTGTAACAAGTCTCATACTTTTAGCAGCGGGGTTTTGCGTAGACGAGCAACAAAGATAAGCAGAGCGCCAGACCAGGCGCCCTGCCAAGTGTTTAAATGCAGGATAAGGCAGGGGTAACCCCTGCCTTCAGACGGAAGACAAACGTCCGGTTTCGGGTGCAACGCATAAACCGAGTGCTTTATGATACACATAGTATATGAGTCCACCTATGATCATGCCGTTTACGGCTGGTATGAAAAACTTGATTTTCCATGATATTAACCCGCCGATTAACACGGAAATCAAACCCGGCCAGTATATGCCTTCCTTTTGAATGAATCTTTTTCTGGAAACGAAGAAGTATTCGGTAATTATTACACCGGCCACAGGCGTTACCCAGGATGCGAGTATGGATACAAAGTTAAGGAAGTAGCTCACAATACCCGATATGGCAAATGCTGTGCCCACGAGAGCGGAAATAAGCGTAAGATAGAACCTGCTGCCGCCAAACACCTTTTTTAATGCGAGACCCGAGCTATACGCAGATGTGATGCATGTGGTCCACTGGAGCAAAAAGACAAACACCAGGGCCATTGCCGGCATGCCCAATTTTATCATAACCTCTACAATGTTCCATGGTTCCTTTACACCGAGTTTCGTTGCCGAAAGGGCCATTATCATGCCCGCGATTGTGAGGACTGAAGTAGCCGGGAAAAGACCAACAATGCCCGAATACGTCATATCGCTCCATTTGTTTTTTATCCATCTTGTATAATCGGCAACGAAAGAACATCCTACGGCAATCATGCCGATCTGCATGTTTATGCCCCACATCAGCCCCATATTTTGCTGCGGATTATAAGCCCAGAGGCTGCCTATTCCCGTCCCCATTATAGCTTTGCCGACGCCAAATATAATGATATAAATCATTATGGGAAGACTTACCCAGTTTAACCATGCCATGGATATAATACCATACATGGCGGGAATCGCAAAAACGACACCAAATATTAGTGTTACAATATTAAAAACTGTTTTGCTCATGGGAATTACTGCGGCCATAGCCTGAGTTGCTATTGAAACCTCGATGCCGTACCAGGCAACACACGGTATGACAGTTACAATAAAAGATGTGGCTATGTCGCTTCCTCTTTTTCCAAAAGCGCATTCGCCGATAAGGTAAGTGTTTAATCCCTGTTCCGCTCCAATTTTGCCGAGCGGGATGTAGAATAATACAAGTAGGGCGACAAGGCCTAAAAACATGGCCGTAATGGCCTGCCATAATGCAAGGCCGTAAATTAAGCCTCCACCTGCCATACTACCCGCAAGCACGGCGCACATTCCGATATATACGCTGGCCGCATAAAACCAGTGTTTTCTCATCGATTGTGGTATGGGCTTTTGAGAATACTCTTCTTCAAAATTTACCTGAATGTTGGTTTTTTCCATACTACCGTACTCCTTTCTGAAAATAAAAAACTGTATATTAGATTTTTGGGTAAAAATTTTTTTACATCACCTCCGCGTTTTATGATAATTTTTGACAAACCGATGAAAATATAAAAAAAGTTGATATAATATATTAAATAAAACTGGCTTTTTTCCTGCTCGTAAAACAGAAATAACACTGGCAACAAGAAACAAATTTATGCTTAGTTTTTATTTTAAGTAGACAAAGCAATATTGGGGGATTTTTGATGGAAGGCATAACCGTAAAAGAGGTTTACGAAATTTTAAGAGAAGACGGCGTTTACTGGGCTGCGGGTAAAAACGGGGAAGACAGGCTTATAAAATCGGTGAGTGTTATAGAAATTCCCGATTGTTTTGAATGGCTTCAGGGTGGAGAAATGATATTGACCACGCTGTATCCATATAAAACTATTGATGAGAAGCTCGATCTCATAAGAGGTTTGAACAAAGGAAGGGCTGCGTGTATATGCATCCACCCGGGCAATGATCCGTTTCCTCATGTGCCCGATTGTTTGATAAAGCTTGCGGATGAAATAAATTTTCCTTTATTCTTAATAGAAAGAAAAGTGCCTTATTCCATAATCATGAAAAAAACATATGAAGCTCTGTTGAACAGGGAAGAGCTGGCCCTTAAAAAAGCGCAGGAGATTAACAATGTGATGAATAATATCTTATTGACCAATGGAGGGGTGCATGAAATAATAGACAAATTGTCAGCTATTACAAATAAAAGCGTGATTTTTCTCGATGAAAATTTTAAACCTGTTGATGTGGTTGTAAGAGGGAAAAATGGCAGTTTAATTGAGGAAGAATTGGCAAGAATATGCGATTTCGCAAAAAGTTATGTTGAAGCAAATATATTATACAAAAAAAGC
Source organism: Thermorhabdus hydrogeniformans (assembly GCF_049310025.1). Classification (NCBI taxonomy): domain Bacteria; kingdom Bacillati; phylum Bacillota; class Clostridia; order Thermosediminibacterales; family Tepidanaerobacteraceae; genus Thermorhabdus; species Thermorhabdus hydrogeniformans. Next base: position 3,582 of record NZ_JBJYKD010000030.1, read on the forward strand.
AGAAACAAACCGGACCAAACTCACATTGTTGCTTGGAAAGAAGGCTTTAATCTGGCAATTGCCGTTGTGAACATAAATGATGAGATGGATTATTATCTGTTAGTCATAAAGGAAGGTGAAATGACTGAATTTGAAAATAAATTGTACAAAATTGCATTTCCAGGGACAATTACCGCTTTGAAGATAGACATATTAAAAAATCTGGCCATTCTGGAAACGGAACAAAGGCTTAAATCGGACTTTTTTGAAGACATAATAAATGATACCTATACCTCGGATGAACTTATGAAAAAAAGAGCCCGGACCCTTGGTTTAAACCTTCTTGATAAAAATTTTGTTGTCATTATTGATATTGACGATTTCGAAAAATACTGCAGGGACAATTATGAAAAGGGCGAAGAGCATATCCAAAAGGTAAAGAGAGACTTGAAGAAGGCCATTGAAGAAGCATGCAAAGACATAAAGAACAGGGTCCTGCTTTTTGTTCCAAAGAGCGATGAGGGCGTACTTCTTATAGGTTTTACTCAAATTGAATATATGAGAGAAATGCTTTATAAAAAAATGTTAAACGATTTTTTTTATAAAGTAATAGAAAGATTTTCCGCAAACAATCCGGATGTTACGTTGTCGATCGGAGTAAGCTCGGGCATGGAAAATATCGGGGAATTGAAGAGGGCATACAAAGAAGCCGTCTTTGCCAAAGATATAGGCAATAAGTTGTTCGGCAGAGGGAAAATTAATTTTTATGATAATCTTGGGATATATAAATTGATATCGATTCCGGATAAAAAGGAGGACATATTAAGGGATCGATGGTTTTTCAGACTTTATGAGTATGATAGAAATAAAAACGGCAACCTTATAGAAACACTGGAGGTTTTTCTGGACAGCAACGGCAGCATAAAAGATACGGCAAAAAAGCTCTACACCCATCCCAATACTATAAAATACCGCCTTAAAAAGGTCAAAGAGCTGACGGGTGAAGATATACTGCAGGATGAACAGAAAAGGCTTTATTACCATATCCTCATAAAAGCGTTGAAGATGCTTTCTTGACGCATTTGGAGCATGAAGTAAGAATAAAAAATGCAATTGTATTTAGATAATAAAAAAAACCATTATTTTTGTCCTGTAAATATATTGAATATATATAAATTTATATGGTATTTTCATACACAAATGAGTTGCAGTAATATTTAAAACATACCACGAGAAAATTTAAGTAAAAAAGGAGGGGTTTAAATTTAGATACTTGTAGCTGAAAAATTTTTCGAGGGGTGAAATATGTGACAGAAGAAAAAAATTTATTTAATGAAGAAGCCGGTCTCGAGTCGATTCCCACGGAAAAAAGAGTGAACTGGCTATCTCCCGCACTGGTATACGCCGGGTGCGAATTCTGCATCCCTGTCATAATGATAGGCAGCGGAATTATAGCAAGTTTTAATTTTAAAGAATTTATAATGGCGGTAATATTAGGCCTGGTTGTTATAACCTGGCTGGGCGACGGTATAAATTGTTATCTTGGCGCCATGACGGGGAGATCTTCATCGGTTATTGCAAGATCCGCATTCGGCGATGTTCAGGCGAGAATAATCGTCTCTCTGGCGGTTTTAATAATGACGGGCGGCTGGTGGGCCCTTCAGACGGCGGTGACGGGCAATGCGTTGTGCGCGATGTTTGGAATAGACTATACGAATAATTTTATGGTGTGGGCAATAATTACTATAATTGCGGGAATTATATTTGCAATTCCACCTATAATCGGTTACAGTTCAATGGCGTGGACCGACTATGTGGCGGTTCCTGCAGGTATGCTGCTCGTTATAGCCGGATTTTATCTATCGATAAAAGGCAGCGGATGGGAGAAGATATGGACTTATAACCCGCAGCACAATATGTTGTTTACACAGGCGGTAAGCACTTTTGTGGGTGCAAATGTAGCGCAATTTGTAATATTTGCAGACTATGCAAGATTTTGTAAACCCAAAGCGCGAGATGCTTTCCTGGTACCCAGCGGTGTAGTTGTGACGGGGTTTATATTGTTCATTATGGGCGCGGTAATGGGCGTAGGAAGGGGAACGTATGATATTGTGGCACTGATGCAGCAGCTGGGATTTGGCTGGTGGGGATTTTTGATCTTGTGGCTGGCCCAGTGGACGTCTCAACTGGTAAATGATTATTCGATGGGGCTTTCGCTGTGCAATATGTTTAACATGAAGACCAATAATCAAAGAAAGTATTTAACCGCCCTTGGTACGGTTATTGCTCTGATTGTGGCGCTAGCGGGCATACTGAATCAATTTCAGAACTTCCTGTATTTGACCGCCCTGTCTTATCCGGCAATTGGTTCTATCCTTGCGGTTGACTATGTATTTGTCAATGATAAAAAATGGGAAGACAAGAAGGGATGGAACTGGGTCGCGACGGTTGCTTTGATTTTCGGGATAGCGGTGGGTTATTATACACAGTATGTAAAACCGTGGGGGATACCGGCGGTGCAGAGCTATTTAATAAGCGGATTACTGTATTATGTTTTAATGTATGTTAAGGCGCAAATTCAACCCGATCAATTTACTCCAATGAAATGGAGAAAGAGTGGTGCGATTAATGCTTAATAAAGTAAGAGTGACCAGACTTGTGGAAATTATGTCTGGGGAAGATGTGGATGCAATGCTTATAGGGCCGTCTGCGGATCTGGAGTATATGGCAGGTTACTCTCCGCTTCCTGATGAAAGATTTAAATGTCTGGTCGTGCTATCAGACGGTGGATGTTTTTATATTTCACCCTCGCTTTATTTTGAGGAAACAAGAAATAAAATAGGTGCAGATATAAAAATATACGTATGGGATGACAAAAGCGGTTTTTTAGGCGCCATGGAATCCGCAAATAGAGATTTTAAGCTGGATAAAAAACGCATAGCCGTCAATGAAGGAATCAGGGCTGTTGATTTAATAGACATCCAGACGGTAATTAAATCAGACTTTGTTAAAGGCACCAATATACTGGAAGAGTTGAGGATAATAAAAGACGAAGAAGAAATTAAAAATTTAAAATATGCTTCAAAAATAGCTGACCAGGTTATGGAAGAAATTATAAAATTTATAAGACCGGGCATGAAGGAAAGAGCTGTAAAGGATAAAATAAAGGAATTATGCTTTGAAAAAGGTGCAAACGGTTTATCTTTCGAGCCGTTAGTAGCATCGGGGCCGAACAGTTCAATGCCTCATTATTGTGGAGAGGATAGATTCATCCGGGAAAAAGACATAGTCGTTCTGGATTTCGGCTGCAGATATAACGGCTATTGTTCCGATATTACAAGGACGGTCTTTGTCGGGGAAGTATCGGAGGAAGAAAAAAGAATTTACGATATTGTGGCGGCGGCAAACCTTGAGGGAGAACGGGCTGTTAAAGCAGGAATAAGTGCCGGGGAGGTAGACCGTAAGACAAGATCGGTTATTGAGAAAGCAGGATATGGAGAATATTTTATTCACAGGACGGGCCACGGCATCGGTGTGAGTGTTCATGAAGCTCCATATATAAAGGAAGGAAACAAACAAATCCTCCAGAAGGGCATGGTATTCAGTGTGGAACCGGGCATCTACCTTCCGGACAGATTTGGCATTAGAATAGAAGATCTGGTTCTGGTCAAAGATGGTGGTGTTGAAGTATTAAATGCATTTCCAAAGGAACTGGTGGTTATTTAAATTTAAAGTGGGCAATTAACCTCAAATGGCCCTGGGTCTTGGCATGTAAGACAAGAACAAGGGCCAATCCCTTTGTTATAATACTTAATTTATTAATTAACGGGAGGTTTGAAAATTGAGTTACAGAATCGCTATTGACATTGGTGGTACTTTTACCGATTATGTGGCAATGAATGAAGAAACGGGAGAACTTACCGTAACAAAAGCCTCAAGCACCCCGAAAAATTTCGCCGATGGGGTAATGGATGCTATTGAGAAAGGAGGTATATCTTTAGAAGAGGCCAATTATATCGTGCACGGCAGTACAATAGTTATAAACGCTTTGACGGAAAGAAAAGGCGCAAAAACGGCGTTAATCACAACAAAGGGCTACAGAGATGTTCTGGAAATAGGCAGGGCAAACAGGACGGATCTTTATAATTATTATTACACCAAGCCAAAACCATTTGTTCCCAGAATGTACAGATTTGAAGTTGAAGAAAGAATGGATAAAGATGGGAATGTTCTCGTGCCACTGAATGAAGAGCAGGTAAAAAACATAGCCGCAAAGTGCAAAAAAGAAGGGATTGAGGCAATAGCGGTATGTCTTCTCCACTCTTATGCCAATTCAGAGCATGAAGAAAAAATAAAAGAAATACTGATGAACGAATTGCCCGGTATAGAAATAAGTATCTCTTCGGAAGTGATTAAAGAGTGGCGTGAGTATGAGAGGACCAATACAACGGTGTTTAACGCATATGTTAAGCCGGCTGCCAGCAGGTATCTCGACACATTAAAAGAAAGAATGAAAAAAAAGGGTTTGAAAATTGAACCTTATGCCATGCAATCCAATGGCGGCACAGCCACCTTTGAGATGGCGAAAATTAATCCAATTAATATTATAGAGTCGGGGCCGGTAGGTGGAGTGATAGGCGCCAATGAACTTGGGAAGATAATAAACGAAAAAAATATCATTACTTTTGATATCGGAGGGACAACTGCAAAAACCTCTTTAATATATAATAACGAAGTGAAAATTACGACGGATTACAGGCTGGAACAAACTCCGGTTTATTCAGGTTATCCTGTAAAAGCGCCCATCGTTGACATTATAGAAATCGGAGCCGGCGGCGGGAGCATAGCATGGATTGACTCGGTAGGAAACTTGAAGGTCGGCCCGCGCAGTGCAGGAGCTGACCCGGGACCCGCCTGTTATGACAGGGGAAATATGGAGCCGACTCTGACGGATGCCAATATGATTGCGGGAAGAATTGATCCTGACAGATTTCTTGGCGGAAAATTCCCGGTTAATATTAAGAAATCTTATGAAGCCGTAAAGAAAATCGCCGACTATTATAAAATTACCGTAGAAGAAGCGGCAAGAGGGATTATACGTATAGCCAACAACAATATGATGAATGCTTTAAAGCTTGTGTCGGTCAGGAAGGGTTATGACCCGCGAGAGTTCATTATGGTTGCGATGGGCGGCAACGGCGCCATTCACAGCCCGGCTCTCGGTAAGGAGCTGAAAGTGAAAAAGATTGTGATACCCAGGTATCCTGCAGTATTTTCGGCATGGGGCATGTTGATGACGGATCTGAGGCAGGACTTTATACAGACCAGGATAACAAAAGCGTGCGATGATAATATTGAATTGGTAAATGAAATTTATGACGGCATGATTGCTAGAGCCCTTGAACTTTATGAAAATCATGGAATTAAAAAAGAGGATATAATCATTGTAAAGTCGGCGGATATAAGGTATGTAGGACAGGAGCATACGGTGAAGACACCCGTTCCTGCCAGTATATTGGGATCCCGGGATATGGTTACAATAAGAGATAATTTTGAGAATCTGCACGAACAGTACTATACATTTAAATTGCCGGATTCACCGATAGAATTTGTCAACTTTAATATTACAGCTTTTGGAAAAGTTAAAAAAGCCGAAATTAAACCGCTTAAAATCACAGGGAGACCGGAAGATGCTGTAAGATGCAGGAATGTGGTAGATTATGACGAATACGGCAAGATAGAAGTGCCGGTTTATATAAGGGAAAAATTGGGCGCAGGCAGTGAAATAAAAGGCCCGGCCATTGTGGAAGAAGAGACCTCTGTAACAGTGCTTTATCCCGACCAAAGGCTATATGTCGATGAATATGGAAACCTGATTATCGAGGAGGCGTAACACATGGCAAAAGTGGATAAATTTACGCTGGAAAATATAGGCGACGGTCTTATAGCGGCTGCGGAAGAAATGTTCCTCAGCTGGGGAAGGACAAGTCAGAGTACAATAATTTACGAAGTGCTGGACTATGCCGCGGGATTGACGGATGCAAAGGGGGATTTGATAGGCCAGGCGAACGGTGTGACGGGTTTCCTCGGAACGATCACATATTCTGTGAAATCCGTGATAGAAAAATTCGGCTATGATGGTTTAAACCCCGGCGACATAATCCTGACAAATGACCCTTACAACGGCAGCGGAACACACCTTTGCGATGTTTCCGCCGTAATGCCCATATTTTATAAAGGCGAGATAATAGCCTTTGCGGCGAACAAAGGCCACTGGAATGAGATCGGCGGGAAATCACTGGGGAGCTGGTCGACGAATGCCACAGAAATATATCAGGAAGGATTGCAGTTTCCAATCATCAAGGTATATGAGCAGGGGAAATTGAATGAAGCTGTAAGAGACATGATTGAGGCTAATGTAAGGACTCCTGAGATGACTCTGGGAGATCTGTATGCACAGACCGCGTCTTTAAGGGTTGCAGAAAAGAGGATAATCGAACTGGTTGAAAGATACGGCAAGGAATCGGTTCTTGAAAGCATTCGAATGATGATGGAAAATGGGGAAAAACTTGCAAAACAGGAGCTAAAAAAGCTGCCCCACGGGACCTTCGAAGCGGATGGTTATATAGATACGGAATCAAATAATATTGAAGATGTATATATAAAAGCTAAAGTTACAATAGACGACGACAACTTCATAATTGACCTGACCGGTTCAGGTTCCCAGGTGCCCGCGCCGATAAACTGCACAAAATACGGAGCCTACTCTGCGGCAAGGGTTGTCTACAGGGCTATCGTCTGCCCGCATGCCGAAGCAAACGAAGGGTTTTACAAACCATTGAAAGTAATAGTTCCTGACGGCACGGTTTTTTCGGCGGTAAGGCCGGCGCCTGTCTCATGCAACTGGGAGGCTTTCTCCCATTTAACGGATCTGGTGGCTAAAGCTTTGGCGCCTTATGCGCCGGAAAGAGTCACGGCGGGCCATTTTTTGAGTATAATCGGCACCATAGTTGGCGGTATAGACGACAGGACAAAAGAGCCTTTCGTGCTGTGCGAACCTCAAGCAGGAGGTTGGGGGGCGGGGATAAATAAAGATGGAGAGAGCGGTCTGGTAGCCATAGACGACGGTGAAACTTATATCATACCAACCGAAGTGGCGGAAACCCGTTATCCCATACTGGTGGAACAATATGCTTTGAATTTAAACAGCGGTGACGGCAAGTATAGAGGCGGATTCGGACTTATAAGAGATTACAGGATATTGAATTCAAATGCGGAACTCACAACGATTGCGAGCAGGTACAGGCACCTTCCGTGGGGAGTAAACGGCGGAGGTCCGGGTTCCAACAATAAAGTGCAGGTTTTTTGCAATGGTCAAATGATTGAAAAAGCCACTTTTTCAAACTTCCCTTTGAAGAAGAATGATTTGATCAGGTTTATTTCCGGTGGCGGCGGTGGTTATGGCGATCCGCTTGAAAGAGAGCCTCAGATGGTGCTGGAAGATGTTCTAAACGAATACATTACGGTGGAAAAAGCGCTGAAAGTATATGGTGTCGTTATAGAAGAAAAAGATGGCTCACTGGTTGTCAATATGGAGGAAACTGAGAAAGTCAGGCGGCGGATGAAGAAGTAAGAGCCTCCGACTTTATAAGATCTTTAGTTATTGAATAAGCAGGCTGCCGTGGTAAATCAATTACGGGCAGCCTGCAATTATTGTTATCTTTATGCGACAAAAAATCTTCATTTTTTTGTTGTTTAGAGATATGGCTTTGAGTAATTTAAAAAAATTATAATAAAATCATTAGATTTTTGGAAGGAGGGATTTTGCAGCATGTCTAAAATTTTATGGATTAACCCTGTGGGCGCTGATGATTTCGATAAGCCTATTAAAGAGGCGCTGGATGAAATTAAACAGCCTCAAACTCAGGTGGATGTGGTTTCTTTAAAAAGGGGTCCCAGACACCTTGAGTACAGGTATTATGAAGCGCTTGTGATCCCCGAAACGCTGCATCTGATAAAACAGGCCGAAAAGGACGGTTATGATGCCGCCGTAATCGGCTGCTTTTATGACCCGGGGCTTCACGATGCTAGAGAAATAGTGGAAAAAATGGTGGTCACCGCTCCGGCCGAAGCGTGCATGCATATTGCGGCGACTCTCGGGCACAAATTTTCTATCATAGTTGGAAGGGACAAATGGATTCCGCAGATGATGGACAATGTGGTATTAAACGGCCTGAAAGACAAACTGGCATCATTCAAATCTCTCGGCCTTGGAGTTTACGATTTTCATGCCGATGAAAAAGTCACAGTACAAAAGCTTAAAGATGCGGCAAAGGAAGCGGTGGAAAAGGACGGGGCCGAAGCCATCATACTCGGCTGCACGATACAGTTCGGATTTTATAAAGAACTTCAGGAGTATGTAAAGGTCCCGGTGATTGATGCCATTATCGGGCCTTTCAAATATGCGGAATTTCTTGTGGAACTGAAAGACAAATTCGGATGGCTCCACAGCAAGAAATACGGCTTCGAAACGCCGCCGCTTTTTGAAATTAACCAGTGGGAGCTGGAAAAACAATACGGTATTAAAGGATTATGGGACAAATAAGGAGGAAGAACTATGGCAAAAGATGTAAGAATTGGATTTGATGTCGGCGGGACTTTTACCGACGGCGTAATGCTCAGGGGCAAAGAGGTTCTGGCAAAGGCAAAAGCCCTCACCACCGATGATGTTACTACGGGAATCATAAATGCTCTGGATGTTTTGCTAAAAACCAAAAAAGCCGAAGTTTCTGAGATAAGCCTGGTATCGCTGGGAACAACCCACACCACCAATGCAATTATCGAAAGGAAAAATCTGAATAAAGTTGGTATTTTCAGGCTGGGGGCACCAGCCACCACCGCCATTCCACCTCTTACGGGCTGGCCGGAGGATTTGAAGGCCGCCATCGGTGGAGTCGATAATATATTCATTATCCGCGGAGGAAAAGAGTACGACGGAAGAGACATTGTTCCCCTCGATGAAGAGGCGATAAGAAGCGCGTGCGGGAAAATCAAGGGCAAAGTCGATTCTATAGCCATAACCGGCGTCTTTTCTCCCATGATCCCCGACCAGGAAGAAAGGGCGGCGGAAATCATAAGAGAAGAACTGGGAGACATACCGATTACCCTTTCAAACCATATTGCTTCCATATCTCTCCTGGAGAGAGAAAACTCCACTATTTTAAACGCGTCGGTCATTACCGTGATGAGAAAGGCTGTGGAAGCCCTTAAAAGGGCCGCAAAGGAGCGCGGCATTGAGGCGCCTCTTTTTATAGTGCAGAATGACGGGACGGTCATGTCTGCGGATTACGCGGTGAATTATCCTATTTTCACAGTGGCGTCCGGGCCTGCGGCCAGTGTCAGAGGTGCGGTTTATCTTTCCGGCATCGATAATGGTGTTGTGGTAGACATAGGCGGGACTTCAACGGACGTTGCGTATATAGTAAACGGATTCCCGAGAGAATCTTCAATAACGGTAACGATCGGCGGCGTTAAGACAAATATAAGGTGCCCGGACCTTATGTCCATAGCTCTTGGCGGCGGAACAATAGTGAAGACGAAAGGCAACGAGGTTATAGCCCACGGCCCCGAGAGCGTCGGATATAACCTGGTCAAATTGGGCAAGTCTTTCGGCGGCCCGATAATTACAACCCATGATATTGCAGTGGCCAAGGGAATACTCGACAGAAAACTCGACATATTTGACACGGACTTTGCGCCTCATATTGATAAGGTCAAAGCTTTAGACAGAAACCTTGTAGAGGCTGCGTATAATAAGATAAAGAATACTCTTGAAGTGGCCGTAGACCAGATGAAGACGGTGGCCGGCGATGTCAAGGCCATTTTCGTGGGCGGCGGCGCCCTTGTGGTGCCCAGGGAGAACCTTGAAGGTATATCGGAGGTCGTAATGCCGCCTCACTTCGAGGTTTGCGGTGCGATAGGCACAACGATTGCCGAAATTGGAGCATATGCCGAAGGCGTGGCGGACCTGGAGGTCGAGGATAGGGATGCCGCTATCAGTAAAGTAATTGAAAAGGCAAAAGACGAAGCGGAAAAAGCCGGAGCCATTCGCGATACCGTGGAAGTGCTGGATGTGGAAGAGATTCCGTTTGCATACATGCCCGGAAAACGCGAAAAGATACGCATCAGGGTAAAAGGGAAAATATTCGAATAAGGAGGCGGAAAACAAATGTCGAAAAAAGTCTTCGAGACACTGGAAAAATGGGGAATTAAAAACTATAAAATCATAGATAAGCAGGCAATAAAAGAAATCACTCTCGGAGCATCCATCCTTGCTACTGGCGGCGGAGGAGACCCCGAGATAGGCCTTCTATGGGCATATAAAGTGCTGGATGAAGGCAAGACCGTGGTAATGGTTGATCCGATGGACATACCCGATGATATTCTGGTGGCGAGCCCCGCCTGCCTGGGCGCACCTGTGGTACTTACCGAAAAGCCGCCGTCCTATGATGTGTTGAATAATGCCATAAGAAAACTCGAGCAGTACTGGGGAAAGAAACTTGGGGCGACGATTCCGATTGAATGCGGAGGAGTGAATTCCACCGTCGCTTATGCGGCCGCGGGAGAATTTGAAGTCCCGGTGATCGACGTAGACGGTATGAACAGGGCCTTTCCCGAGCTTCAGATGACCTCATGGGTTACAAACGGAGTAAATGCCTCCCCTACGGTTTCCTGTGACGACAGGGGCAATGTCACGGTAATTGATACCGGCGATGACAACAAGATGGCCGAAAATATCGCACGGCGTGCCGCCATGGCCTACGGCGGTATTTCCTGGATTGCGACATACCCCATGACGGGAAAACAGGTCAAGGAAGCTTCTATTTTAAATTCCCAGAGCATTGCTTGGGAATTGGGTAAAGCCGTTTACAGGGCGAGAGAAAAGCACCTGGACCCCGTGAAGGAAATGCTCGACAGCCTGAAGGCTACGAGAAACGTGACGGGAATGAAGGTGTTCAAAGGCAAGATAGTGGATATTTCCAGGGAATTCGGCGGGGAGTCGACAAAAGGCTTCAGCCTGGGCAGAATAAAAATGGACGGGCTTGACGAATATAAGGGAAGCGTGGCGGAAATCGACTTTCAAAATGAATGGCTTGTTTTGAGGATAGACGGAAGGATAAGGTGCCTGCCGCCGGATCTGATTGCCATAGTGGATTCCGAAACAGGGGAACCGATTCGCACCGATATAATGAAATACGGCTACAGAGGTTCCATCATACTCATTCCCGCCCACGAAAGGATGAGGACCCCTAAAGGAATACAGCTGTTCGGGCCCAGGTATTTTGGCTACGACATGGATTACGTTCCTGTGGAAGAGCTGAATAAGGAGGTGGCGAAATAATGGCTGGCAGCTTTAATGAAACGGAAAAAGCCATCATAAAGTTCCTGAAAGAAAACCCCTACAGCGAGAGAAAAGCCGTTATCGAGGCACTTTCGGGCATGCCGGGATTGGAAGAATCTCTGGAAAAACTTGCAAATGATATGGTGTTGATAGAACTCACCGGGCCAACGGAATCAAGCCTGGAATCCAGGGTGCCGAAGAAGATATACATGATAAATCCCGAAAAAGAAAGTGAATTAGAAGGGATATAAAATGAATTTTAAAGGGCGCGTGGATAAATTAATCGGGCTTTTACGGGAAAAGGGTCTGGATGCGGTAATTCTGGGAGACAGAGCCAATGTGAGGTATTTTAGCGGTATCCGGTTTAATACCGCATCCTTTTCCATCCTTTTTGTCTCTAAAAACGGCGATGTGGTGCTTTTGACGGCCGTTCTCGACTATAACAGGGTAAAAAGGAATTGCTGGATAAAAGATATCAGAAAGTTTCCGGAGGACGACCCGAATTATTTAAACCCGCTGAAACAACTGCTTCACGGCAGAAATATAAAGCGCGTGGGCGTTGAATTTTCAAACGTTACAGTGGAGAGAGAAAATTTAATAAGAGAGGTAACGAACGCCGAACTGATAAACATTGAAAACGATCTTTTAAGGCTCAGAATGGTTAAAGACACGGAAGAAATTGAAATCATAAGGGCTGCAGCAAAAATAGCGGAAAAAGCCATGATTAAAGCCGTGGAGAGCATAAGAGAGGGAATTAGGGAATATGAAGTATCCGCCGTTGCCCAGGACGTGATGATGAGAGAAGGGGCGGAAGGGTTGTCCTTTGAACCTTTTGTCATGTCCGGGGAGAACGCATGGCTCCCGCAGCGGTTTTCTTCAGACAAAGAACTTAAAAAAGGTGAACTTGTTCTTTTCGACATGGGATGTGTCTACAGGGGTTATTGCTCCGATATCACCAGGACGTTTTCCCTTGGAGGACTTTCCGACGAACAAAAACACCTTTTTCGGGTGGCTTATGAAGCTCAACAGAAAGCCATAGAGGCCGTGAAGCCGGGGGTGGCTGCGGAGGATATTGATAAAGCCGCCAGAGATTACATCACGCAGAAAGGGTACGGCGACTATTTTCCCCACCTTACAGGTCATGGCCTGGGCCTTAGCATTCATGAAATGCCGATAGTGGATGTGGGAAGTAAAATTTTGCTGGAACCGGGAATGATATTTACCGTTGAACCAGGCGTATATGTGGAAGGTCTTGGAGCGGCCCGGGTAGAAGACATGGTGCTTGTAACAGACAGCGGATATGAACTATTAACAAATGCTCCTCGAGAGCTGGTTTAGGTGATGAATATGAGCGTGTATGATATTTTAAAAAGCTGGGGTATAGAAAATTACAGGGTTGTGGATGAGCAGGGTCTGAAGGAAATAACCCTGGGAGCGTCCATCCTTGCCACCGGTGGCGGGGGAGACCCGGAGATAGGATTTTTATGGGCTCTCAACGTGGTGAAAGAAAAAAAAGATATTGTGTTGATAGACCCCGTGGACTTTCCGGACGACGCTCTGGCCGCCATAGCCGGTTGTCTCGGAGCGCCCGTTGTTTTGACGGAAAAGCCGCCGAACGGTAAGGAAGTCCTGTGGTGCCTGGAAAGTTTGAAAAGGTATCTGGGCAAAGAAATTCAGGCCATTGTTCCTCCCGAGGCCGGAGGGGTGAATACCCCTGTTCCTATGGCGGTGGCCGGGGCTGTGGGCGTCCCGGTGGTCGATGCGGACGGCATGGGCAGGGCCTTTCCGGAGCTTCAGATGACCTCCTTTTACACCCATGGCATTATGCCGTCTCCCACGGCGGCGGCCAATGAAAAAGGAGCGGTAACTGTGGCGGATACCGCAAGCGCCATTATGGCGGAAAGAATAATAAGAAATGCCGCCATGGCCTACGGTGGAATATCCTGGATTGCGGGGTACCCGATGACCGGCAGGCAGCTTAAAGAAGCGGCCATCTTTAATTCCATTTCGAAGAGCTGGGAACTGGGCAAGGCGGTCTACAAATGCAGGAAAACCCATGACGACCCCATTGAAAACATAGTGAAGATAGTCGGAGGATATAAGGTTTTCAAGGGCAAGATTGTAGACATAAATCGCGAATTCGGAGCGGAAAAGACTAAAGGTTTCTCCATGGGGAGGCTCACTCTGGAAGGACTTGAGGAATATAAGGGTGAAAGGGCTTTCGTGGATTTCCAGAACGAATGGCTGAGGCTTGAAATAAGCGGAAAAGTCAAATGCCTGACGCCGGATTTAATATTAATACTGGATTCGGAAACCGGTGAGCCGATAAGGACCGATATAGTGAAATACGGATATCGCGGGAGCATAGTTGTGGTCCCGGCCGATGAAAAGATGCGGACCGAAGCGGGCATTGAAACCTTCGGGCCGAAGTATTTCGGCTATGAGGAGGACTATACTCCCGTAGAAAAGCTGGTATGATTATGATTATAAAGCTCCTGCCTTTGGGCAGGAGCTTTTTTAAATTATATCCCCCGGTCCCGGCGTCGCTCAAAGTGATGATAAAATCTGGCTATTATAGAGGAGCCTATGGGGCTCTTTTTTTATGATTGACTTTACTGTGTGAAATTATGGCTGTGAAAGGCTTCGCAGTTCGCACCGGAATCAAAATGAAATGATTAAGAATTTCCGCATAAAAGAGGAAATATATTCTTCTTTTTTAAAGATATTGATATGTTATAATCGAATTAAATAATAAACATTTTCCGTATTAATAAACTTTTTCTGCAATGATTAAGAGGAAAAAACAGAACATTTTATCAAAGGTGTGATTCCATGGCCCTTGATGCGAGATTTCGGGAGATCCTGAAGATTCTCATAAATAGAAACGGTCCCGTTACAACGGAAGATATTGCGCAGAAATTAAAGGTCTCTTCCAGGACGGTACGCCATGACCTTCAAAAACTTCAGGAATTCCTCGACGGATTTGACATACGGATAGTGAAAAAGCCCAAGACCGGAGTTTACCTCGATGGGACGAATGAGAAAAAGGCTGTGCTGCTGGATCATATTCTGCAATCGGATTGCTATTACCTGGAGCCCTTCAGTCCCCATGAAAGAGAGAAGTATATAATATCCAGACTGCTGCAGTCGGGCAAAAATCTGACCACCCAGCAGCTGGCCGACGAACTTTTTGTCAGTAAAGTAACCGTATACAAGGATCTGGACAATGTGGAAAAATGGTTGTCCAGGCATGGTTTGAAACTCATGCGCAAACCCAATTACGGCCTTGAAATAGCCGGAAGTGAAGAGAATTTAAGAAAAGCTTTTTCGGATTTTCTGGTCAATAACATAGAAAAGGGCAGGTTGAAGGAACTGGTTCAGGAGCCGTTTCTCCACCCTCTTGACAGAAGATTGAGTGCGGCCAATTTTACCCAATTGGTCAGGATGTTTCCCAAGATTGATGTGCGCAAGCTGGAGAGAATAATCCTTGAGGCCGAAGCAATGATGCATTTGCGGTTTATCGATGAGAGTTATACCGCTCTTATTGTCCATCTTGCGATAATGATTAAGCGTCTTCAGGATAAAAAGGATATAAAGGTACAACCACTGAGGTTAGCCAACCTGACGGGTAGTGATGAATACAGGATAGCCGAATTTATCGCCGGCAGGTTGGAAAATGAATTCGGTATGAGGATCCCGGAAAGCGAAATTGTATATATTTCACTCCATATACTGGGCGCCAAAATTGAAAAAAGATTACCTTTAAAAGAAGAGACAGTAGATGAGATGTTAAAGGATTTTGAAAAGGAGATTCTGGAAATAGTGTATGATATGATCAGCGTCGTTGAAAATACCCTGGAAGTTAAACTCTCCAATGATAAATTCCTGATCGCAGGCCTGGCCTTACACCTGAGGCCTGTCATCAACAGAATCAGATACGGCATGAACCTCCATAACCCCATTCTGGACCAGATTAAAGAAAATTACACTTCTGTATACGGCATTGCCTGGATAACCGCAGGGATAATCGAAAAACGCCTTGGCATAAAGGTGGGGGAAGAGGAGGTGGGGTATCTGGCGATGCACCTGGGTGCCGCTATTGAGAGGGCGACGGCTCCAAAAAAGGCGCTTGTTATCTGTTCCAGCGGTATAGGGACCGCCCAGATGCTGGCCGCCAGGTTAAAAAAGGTATTTCCGGAAATACTCGTCGAGGACGTTATATCGGTGCCCAATGTGGATGAAATTCTGAAATGCAGAAAGGTGGATTTTATAATTTCTACGGTGCCGCTGGAATTGAACGATATACCCGCAGTGCTGGTGTCACCCCTTTTGACTGAAGGGGATATAGCGAAAATCCGGGAATTGATCGGAAAATCGAGCAGTATCAAACTAAAACCCACCCGGAGAGATTTTGAAGGAGGACTTGTATACGAATTAATCCCCGAAGAGCTGATCTTTTGCAAAAAAACCTTCGATTCAAAAGAGCAAATTATCGAAGAAATCGGCCGAATTCTCGTTGACCGTTGTTACGTGGAACCTGATTTTGTAAAAGCGGCTCAGCAAAGGGAAAAGATAACCTCTACCTATATAGGCAGAGGTGTGGCGATACCTCACGGTGAAGACCGCTTTGTAATCAAGCCCACTGTTGCGGTGATCACCCTTAAGGCACCCGTCGAATGGTGGGGAAAACAGGTCGACCTGGTGTTTTATCTGGCCCTCCGGTTCAATACGAGTAAGTATACAAAGGCTTTTTTTAAGGAGTTTTACGAAATGCTGGATAGGCCGGATATCCTGGATATGATAAGGGAAGCGAAAGCTCCGGGAGAAATCAAAAAGATACTCGCTTGTAAAGGAGGAAACTTCTGATGGAAGATCTTGTATTCCAGGAGATAATAAACGAGAACCTAATAAAACTCAATTTAGAGGGCTTGACCAGAGATGAAGTCGTCTCCGAGCTGACTGATCTGCTGTATAAAAACGGCGTCATTTGCTCTAGAGCGGATTTCATAAACGAAGTAAAAAAAAGAGAAAATCTTTCTACAACCGGTATCGGGATGGGAATAGCCATTCCCCACGGGAAATGCGGTTGTGTGATTAAGCCTGCGGTGGCTTTCGGAAGATCATCTTCGGGTATTTCATGGGATTCCATGGACGGCAATCCGGTCCACATGGTCTTTTTGCTGGCGGTTCCGGAGTCCGGCGCAGGCAACCAGCACCTGCAGCTTCTTGCCATGCTCTCAAGGAAATTGATTCACGACGACTTTCGCGAAGGATTGATGGCCGCGAGAGAAAAAACACAGCTCCTGTCGATGCTTCACTCAATCTTCAAGGGGGGTTAAAATATGTCCCGCATTGAGAAACTGAAAAACCGCCTCTTTGAAAAACCCAGGGAAATATACCTGGAAAGGGCCGTTCTTTATAAGGAAGCTTATGAAAAGACAGAAGGTGAACCGGTAATCATCAGGCGGGCAAAGGCCCTTGAAAACATCCTTTCAAAAATGGAAATCGCCATATTCGACGGTGAACTGATAGTTGGTGGACGTTCACCAAAACCACGGATGGGCGTGGTTTCGCCCGAAATGGATGTGGAATGGTTTTGCGAAGAGCTGGATACTATTTCGACCAGGCCCCAGGACAGGTTTGAAATAACCGAGCAGGATAAATTAGTTTTCAAAAATACACTTTACCAGTACTGGAAGGGGAGAACTTTAAAGGACAAGGTTAGAGAGCTGCTGCCCGAACATGTTTCGAAAGAGCTCCCGAGAAAAGTATTCAAATTGAACCAGACCGACAAGGGGCAGGGACACATAATCCCCGGCTACGAAAGGGTGCTGAAAATAGGCCTGAGTGGCCTGGTAAAACAAGTCGAAAAAAGATCGGGTGGAACCTGTGGCACCGGGGCGGATTTTTATAAAGCCGCCCTGATCACCCTGAAAGCGGCCCGGGACTTTATTCTCCGGTATGCGGATCTGGCCCTGGAGCTTTCCAGGAAAGCCGATTCGCCTGAGAGGCGCCGGGAGCTGGAAGAAATAGCTGCGATATGCCGGAAAGTTTCTTCAGAACCGCCGGACACCTTTCACGAAGCCCTGCAGGTTTTCTGGCTACTGAACGTGGTATTTCAATGCGAGTCCAACGCCAGTTCCATATCACCCGGGCGTTTTGACCAGTATATGTATCCCTTCTACGAGCGCGATATAAAGACCGGCAGGTTGACGCGGGAAAGGGCTCTTGAGCTTTTAGAATGCCTCTGGATCAAGTTCAATGAGGTGGTGGCCCTAAGGAGCGCGGAAAGCGCCAGGCATTTTGCGGGGTTTCCTATAGGCTACAATATCGTGCTGGGCGGAATCGACGAAGAGGGCCGGGATGCCACAAATGAACTCTCCTACCTGTGTTTAAAGGCCACCGAAGACGTGCGGCTGCCCCAGCCCAATATCGGCATAAGAATCCATTCCAGGTCGCCTCACGCTTTTTTACGAAGAGCCGCCGAGGTTATAAGAATAGGTACCGGCATGCCTCAGGTATTTAACGACGAGGTGGTAATACCTGCTTACCTGAACCGGGGGGTTACCCTGGAGGATGCCAGGAATTACGCCGTTGTCGGGTGTGTGGAACTATCCATACCGGGCAAGACCTACGGTCTTCACGACATAGCGCTTTTCAACCTGATGAAAGTGCTGGAGGAGACCCTCCGCGGTGATTTCAATTCCTTTGATGAATTGATGAAAGATTATAAAAAGAGAATCGCCGAAGGTGTAAAGCTGATGGTGGAAGGCAGCAACGCCGTGGACAGGGCCCACAGGGAAATTGCTCCTACCCCGTTTCTCTCGCTTTTCATCGATGACTGCCTTGAAAGGGGGCTGGATGTTACCGAGGGTGGAGCGAGGTACAACTTTTCAGGGGTCCAGGGTATAGGTACAGCCAATGTGGCCGATTCCCTCCAGGTTATAAAGAAAGTAGTTTTTGAGTGGCAAAAACTCGATTTCGGCAAATTGAAAGAAATCCTGAAGGCCGATTACAGAGGGTATGAAAACTGGCAGAAGTTTTTTATCAGCAGGGTAGAAAAATACGGTAACGACATCGATGAAGTGGATATGCTGGCGTCGGAGGTTCTGCGATTCTACTGCAAAGAAGTTGAAAAATATAAAAATATCCGCGGCGGATATTTCCAGCCCGGTTCCTATACTGTGTCGGCCCATATACCCCTGGGCGCCGATGTGGGCGCTACCCCGGACGGAAGAAATGCCGGAGAACAGCTGGCCGATGGCGGGCTGTCGCCTATGGTCGGGCGGGATAGAAAGGGTCCCACCGCCGTCCTTAAATCGGTAGGTAAACTGGATTCCTACCTCCTCTCCAACGGCAGCCTTTTGAATCAGAAATTCCACCCGTCGGCTTTGGAGGGTGAGGATGGGATAGAGAAATTCGTGGCATACCTTAGGGTTTTTTCCGCCCTCAAGATAATTCACGTGCAGTTCAACGTCATCTCCGCCGATACCCTGAGGGATGCTCAAAAAAATCCGGACCAATACAGGAATCTGGTTGTAAGGGTTGCGGGTTACAGCGCCTTTTTCACGGAACTGGACGAGGCCATTCAGGAGGATATCATCAGGAGGACTGAACATGGCATATAATATGGGCATCGTCACCGACATCCAGCACTACTGCGTTCACGACGGCCCGGGAATACGCACTGTCGTATTTTTAAAAGGCTGTCCGCTGCGCTGCAAATGGTGCAGCAACCCTGAAACCCAGGTTGCGGGATATGAACTGGGGTACAATGCGGGAAACTGCATAGGATGCGGGATATGTGTAAAAGTCTGCCCCAAAAAGTGCATTGAGCTAACCGAAAGGGGGGTCAAAATAGACAGACGACGATGTAGCCGCTGCTTCAAGTGCCAGCAGGCATGTCCCGCAGAAGCTTTGAGGCGATTTGGTTATTTGAAATCTGTGGAGGAGGTAATGGAAGAGGTAGAAAAAGACAGGATTTTTTACGAATATTCGGGAGGTGGAATAACCCTTTCAGGAGGGGAGTGCTTAACTCAAAGAGAATTTACACTGGAACTTTTAAAAACATCAAAGAAGATGGGTATAAATACCGCCATCGAGACGACAGGCCATGCTGACTGGGAAGTTTTGCAGGAAACAGCAGCTTTTGCTGACCATATTTTATACGACCTGAAGCATGTTGATTACGAAAGGCATGAGGCCATGACTGGGGTTTCAAACACAGTGATCGTGGAAAATCTGCAAAGACTAGTGAAAACCGGCTTCAAACCTATTATCCGCATTCCCGTTATTCCGGGATATAATGATGACCGGGATACAGTATCAAAGTTCATCCGGTTGATGAAGGACATGAAATTGGATACCGTTCACCTGTTGCCCCTTCATCATCTGGGTAAAAATAAGTACCGTCAGCTGGATAGGGAATATTTTTTCAAGGAACTGATAACCCCTACGAGAGAAGAAATGGTAAAAATAAAAGACCTGTTCCTGGCGGCTGAAATTATGGCCAGGATAGGTGGGTGAATCAAAAATAAAACAACGGGAGGCGTTTTTATGGGTGAATTTGTCGGGCTTTTAAAGAGGACCAGGGAGCATCTTATGAGCGGTGTCTCCTACATGATCCCCTTTGTGGTAGCGGGCGGTATATTGATCGCAATGTCGGTAGCCCTCTCGGGCAAACCTTCTGTGCCCGAGGCGGGAGTGCTTAAAGATATGTTTAACATTGGCGTTGGTGGCTTTACTCTGATGGTCCCCATTCTTGCCGGATTCATAGCTTTCTCCATGGCAGACAGACCCGGTATAGCTCCCGGGGCTATAGGAGGGTATCTGGCAGCACAGGTGGGGGCCGGATTCCTGGGAGGGTTAGTAGCCGGCCTTCTCGCGGGTATTGTTGTATATTACCTCAAAAAAATTCCGGTACCCAAAAATATAAGGCCAGTTATGCCTATATTTGTAATACCGATTTTGGGGACATTTATAATCGGCGGATTGATAATATGGGTAATAGGAACTCCCATTGCAGGGATAATGGCAGGTCTTACCGCATGGCTAAAAAGTCTGGGATTGGGGAACAAAGTGCTTCTGGGCCTGGTTCTCGGGGCCATGATAGCCTTCGATATGGGAGGTCCTGTCAATAAAGTGGCGTATACCTTTGCTGTGGGGCTGATAGGAGAAGGCATAATTACCGTTATGGGCCCCGTGGGTGTGGCAATCTGTACTCCGCCTCTGGGAATGGCCGTGGCCACCTGGCTTGCCCCCAATAAATACACCTATGAAGAGAGGGAGAACGGTAAAGCTGCTCTTATAATGGGGCTGATCGGCATAACCGAAGGGGCGATACCATTTGCGGCAATGGATCCGGTGAGAGTGATTCCCTCCTTGATGGCCGGTTCAGCGGCGGGTGCCATAACCGCGATGCTGCTGAATGTGGGTAATAACGCCCCGTGGGGAGGGTGGATAGTACTGCCGGTTGTACAGAACATTCCGGGTTATATAATCGCTACCTTAATCGGCGTGGCGGTTACCGCACTGATGGTGAACGCCCTTAAAAAGCCGGTGAAACAAAAAGATGATGAAGAGCTGCAAATCGAAGGTCTGGAGTTTTAAATGAAGTATAAAAATATAATTGCAGTAAAATTTATCGCAGGGAAAGGAGGATTTTGATGAAAATAGTGGCAGTAACGGCTTGCCCGTCGGGCGTGGCTCACACTTATATGGCTGCGGAAGCCCTCGAAAGAGCGGCCAAAAAAAGGGATATTCAGATCAAAGTCGAAACCCAGGGTTCAATAGGTATTGAGAATGAAATTACGCAGAAAGAAGCCGATGAAGCCGATGTGGTTATTTTGACAAAAGATATGGGTATTAAAAACACCCATCGGTTCGCAAAAAAACCTGTGGTTTACGTAGGTGTGGGCGACGCCATAAGAAAAGCTGATGCGATAATGGATAAGCTGCTGGAGAAATTTAGAAAACATTAAAAAGATTTGTCAGGGCCCTTTGCAAAGGGCCCTGCTGTTTTTTAAAAAAAATTTTTTGTCAATGCAGGAAAATGAGGTAACGGCGTAGAATAAAATATATTGATGAACAAAATATCAAATATGAACAAAATTTCAGCATGTGTTAACTTTATGACGGGGAGGAGAAAAGATGGCTGCACCGGTAAAAATGCCCAAAGTCGGGCTGTCCGATGAAAGTTCAATCATAGTCCGGTGGCACAAGAAAAAAGGGGATTTTGTTAGGAAAGGAGACATCCTCTTCACCATTCAGACCGACAAAGCTGCGTTCGATGTGGAAGCAGAAGTTGATGGTACCGTTCTCGAGGTTTTTTATGGCGAGGGCGAAGAGGTTCCGGTCCTGACCACCGTCTGCGTTATCGGAAATCCGGGAGAAGATACAGGAGAATTTATGCCCGGTGATATGCAGAGAGCTGAAGAAGGCGTATCTGAAAAGAGCGTGCCCGCCCGGGATGAGGGAGGCATGGAAAGAAAAACTTCAGGGGAAAAAGATGAAGGCTACAAAAGCACTGAAGGCGATGAGGTTAAAGACCGCCTGAAGATCTCTCCTAGGGCGAAAAACCTGGCGGAAAGGGCAGGCGTGGATTGCCGGTATGCTACACCTACCGGGCCAGAGGGCAGGATTATAGAAAGGGATATACAGGCCTTGATGGCAGGCGGTCCAGCATTTACCCCTGCGGCGGCGGAAGTCGGCGATAAGCTTTTACCTGCGGGAGTGGGTGGCAGAAATACTGCGGGGGATTTAGAAATAGCTCCGGCCGCCGCGGCCACCGGGGCCGGAGGATTCGAACAGGATTACGAGATCGTAAACCTGAGCTATACGAGGAAGATAATCGCGAAGAATATGTATACTTCCTTATCTTCTACGGCCCAGCTCACTCTGCACGTGTCCTTCGATGCCTCCGACATACTGGCCTTCAGGGAGAGAATAAAGGAAAACGGAGATAAGCTCGGCCTTGATGACATAACCCTCAACGACATAATTCTCTATGCGGTTTCCAGGACCCTCGTAAATCATAAAGAATTGAATGCGCACCTGGTGGAAGACAGGATGCTGGTTTTTAAAAACGTTCACCTGGGGGTGGCGGTGGATACCGAAAGAGGTTTGATGGTGCCCACCGTGTTTAACGCCAACCTAAAATCCCTGAACGAGATATCCCGCGAAGTAAAAGAATTGGTCGAGCAGTGCCGGCGGGGCAGCATAAACCCGGATAAACTGAAGGGCGGAACTTTTACCGTAACCAATCTGGGCGGTCTGGGAGTGGAATCGTTCACTCCTATCCTTAACCCTCCCCAGACCGGGATTCTGGGGGTGTGTTCCGTAGTTTACAGAATTAAAAAGGTTGGCGGAGAAGATAAATGCTACCCGGCCATGGGCCTGTCGCTTACTTTCGATCACAGGGCTCTGGACGGGGCACCTGCCGCCAGATTCCTGAAGGAATTAAGGGATAACCTTGAGAATTTCAGCCTTCTGCTGGCAAGATAGGAGGGAGGTGTTAAATTATGATATTTGACCTGATCGTATTGGGCGGGGGGCCTGCGGGCTATACCGCGGCATCCAGAGCCGGTAAGGCGGGACTGAATACGCTGTTGATCGAAAAAAAACGGCTGGGCGGAGTATGCCTTAATGAAGGCTGCATACCGTCGAAGGTCTTGCTGTATTCCGCCAAGATCCGGGATTCGGTTAAATCCGGTGAAAAATACGGTGTATTATGCAAAGGGGTTGCACTGGACCACGGCATTGTCCTGGAAAGAAAGAATAGGGTGATAAAAACCCTGCTCTCGGGCGTCAGAACGATGCTGGCCAAAAGTAGTGTGACGGTGGTCGAGGGGTTCGGCCGCATCGAGGGTAAGTCAGGGGAAGGATACGTGGTTAAAGCGGGTGGCGAAACTTTTACGGGGAAAAGGCTATTAATCGCTACGGGTTCGGAACCGGTAATCCTTCCGGTATCCGGAATAAGAGAAGGGATTGAAAGAGGATACGTACTGACGACCAGCGAGATATTCGAATTAAAAGCCGTTCCGCAGTCGCTGGCGGTAATCGGCGCGGGAGCCGTGGGTCTGGAAATGGCTTCCTATTTCAGCTCCGCCGGCAGCAGGGTCACCGTTGTAGAAATGCTGGACCGGATAGCTGCCGGTGCCGACGGTGAAATATCGAATATACTGCTGAAAAACTACAGGGGAAAAGGCGTGGACTTCAGGCTCGGTTCAAGAGTGATGCGGGTGGAAAATGGCGGTATGTACCTGGCTTCCGAGGGCCGGGAGAGTTTCGTGGAAGCCGAAAAGATTTTGCTTTCCACAGGCAGGAGACCGGTGGTGGAAGGACTTGGCCTGGAAAACATTGGGGTGGAGGTGGAAAAAGGCCGGATAAGAGTAGATGAAACAGGGCAGACAAATGTCCCCGGCGTGTATGCGGCGGGAGATGTAAACGGGATTTCGATGCTGGCCCATACTGCGTACCGCGAGGCCGAAGTTTGCGTGAACAATATGCTGGGCAGAAAGGATATCATGAGGTACAACGCCATCCCCAGCGTCATATACACCAATCCCGAAGTGGCATCCGTAGGCGAGACCGAGGAGTCCGCCCGTCACAAAGGGATTGATTGCGAAGTTGTCAAAGTATCCATGCGCTATAGCGGCAGGTACGTGGCCGAGAATGAAGAAGGTGACGGCATTTGCAAAGTGCTGATCGACAAAAAATTTGAGAATATTATAGGTGTACACATGATAGGCAACTACTCATCGGAAATAATTTACGGTGCCGCCCTTATGGTTGAGATGCAAATGCGGGTAAAAAATATTAGAGAACTGGTATTTCCGCACCCGACGGTTTCGGAGATTATCAGGGAATCAGTTTTCGGCTTTGACTCCTCTGACCCGGCGGTGCGGTGAGCAACCAATGACCAATTAACATTTTGCGGGGAGGTTTTAATATGCCGAAGAATTTGTTCGTAGAGCCGGAAGAAGTGCGAAAAAGCGGATGGCTGAAATTAAAGGATATTCCCATGAACAGATACGATAAACGCATAGAGGATGAAAAACAGAACTTCAAAAAAGATGATTTGCTCCGTATTTACAGGGACATGGCCATTATCAGAGAATTCGAGACAATGCTCTATATGCTGAGGACTGCCAACGAGTACGCGGGGATCCGTTACAATTACACCGGCCCTGCCCACCTGTCTATCGGCCAGGAAGCTGCGGCTGTAGGCCAGGCTTACACCCTAGAAAAGGATGACTACATTTTCGGGTCCCACCGGAGCCACGGAGAAGTGATAGCCAAGGGACTTTCGGCCATTCAGAAGATGAACGATGGCGAGCTTCTGGCGGCAATGGAAAATTTCTTTGACGGCGCTATCCTTAAAGTCGTGGAAGGAAAACAGGAAAACAAAGGCGACGTAAAAGAGCTGGCCATTGACTTTTTCATATACGGCTTGATGGCCGAAATCTTCGGCCGTGAAAACGGATTTGCAAAAGGTCTTGGCAATTCAATGCACGTGTTTTTCACCCCCTTCGGGATCTACCCGAATAACGCCATAGTAGGCGGGTCCGGCCCCATAGCCCTGGGTGCCGCTTTATATAAAAAAATTAATAAGAAAAAGGGCATCGTCGTGTGCAATCTGGGGGATGGCGCCCTTGGGTGCGGTCCTGTTTGGGAATCCATGAACATGGCAGCCATGGATCAGTTTAAACTGCTATGGGAAGAGAGTTACAGGGGAGGGCTGCCGATCATCTTCAATTTCTTTAACAATCACTACGGCATGGGCGGTCAGACATGCGGAGAAACCATGGGGTACGGTATCCTGGCCCGGGTAGGGGCGGGAATAAACCCCGAGCAGATGCACGCTGAACGAATCGACGGTTACAATCCTCTGGCGGTAATCGACGCATTTAAGAGAAAGAAAAAGATTCTGGAGGAAAAGAACGGGCCGGTTTTAGTTGATACGGTCACCTACAGGCTGACGGGCCATTCGCCGTCCGACGCGGAGACTTACAGGACGAAGGAAGAGCTCCAGGCGTGGAAGGAATACGATCCGCTGGAAACATATAAAAAAGATCTGATAAGTGCCGGAATTGCTTCGGAAGAGGAAGTTGCAGCCATTCGGCAGGGCGCCGGTATGTTAATAGAAAGAATATACAGGCTCGCCGTCGATGAAAACGCGTCTCCCCGCATAGATCTGGAAAAAGAACCGAATTTCATCGGTAAATTGATGTTTTCGAATCAAAGAGTTGAGAAGATGGAAGAAAGGCAGTGCGAGGTACTGATACCGAAGGAAGAAAACCCCAGGGTTAAGCAGATAAAGTCAAAGATCAGAGTAGGGATGGTGGACGGCAAGCCCGTGCCGAAGGTGAAGGTCTATCAGCTGCGGGATGCCATCTTTGAAGCGATCATCGATAAATTTTACTCTGACCCGACTTTGATCGCCTATGGTGAAGACAACCGCGACTGGGGCGGAGCCTTCGGTGTATACAGGGGCCTGACGGAGTCGCTGCCCTATCACAGGTTTTTCAATGCTCCCATTTCCGAAGCGGCCATTGTGGGGTCTGCGGTGGGCTACGCCATGTGCGGCGGGCGCGTCATAGTGGAGCTGATGTACTGCGATTTCATGGGCAGGGCCGGAGACGAATTATTCAACCAGCTGGCCAAATGGCAGGCCATGAGCGCCGGCGTGCTAAAGATGCCCGTTGTGCTCAGGGTGTCGGTGGGTGCCAAATACGGGGCGCAACACTCTCAGGATTGGTCGTCGCTTTGCGCTCATATACCCGGACTAAAAGTGGTATTTCCGGCCACTCCTTATGATGCAAAAGGCCTGATGAACAGCGCTCTCATGGGCACCGATCCGGTGATTTTCTTTGAAAGCCAGAAGATTTACGACATCGGCGAGATGTTCCGGCCGGAGGGCGTCCCGGAAGGCTATTACGAAGTGCCCATCGGAGAGCCTGATATAAAAAGGAAGGGAAGGGACGTAACTATATTGACGGTGGGTGCGGCACTCTATACCGCCATGGAAGCCGCGAAAACCCTTGAAACAAGATACGGCCTTTCGGCAGAGGTGATTGATGCACGATCCTTAGTACCGTTCAATTACGAAAAAGTTATTGAATCCGTGAAAAAAACAGGTAAAATTGTACTGGTAAGCGAGGCCTGCACTCGAGGGTCGTTTTTGAACGATTTCGCCCGGAATATTGCAGAACTTGCCTTTGATTACCTGGACGCTCCGCCCGTGGTGGTGGGGGCTAAGAACTGGATCACTCCCGCTTTTGAACTGGAGAAATACTTCTTCCCGCAGCCGGGGTGGATCGTCGACGCCATTCACGAAAAGATAATGCCCTTGCCCGGTCACGTGCCGGCAGCCAATTTTACAAAAAACGAACAGATAAGGCTGGCGAAGCTGGGCATATAGGCCCAATGAGGCTCAACCGCTTTTAGATGAGTTGGAAAAGGGCGAGTGGGGCAGGCTGATATTTTGAGAAAGACGAAAAATTCAGGAGGAGTCTATGACAGGCTACGATATAGAACTTATAATAAAAGTCGCCGAAATGTATTATCTGCAGGATATGCCCCAGCGGGATATAGCCCGGCGGCTGAACCTTTCGAGGCCTAAAGTAAGCCGCCTGTTGAAAGCAGCGAGAGAACTCAACATAATAGAAATAAAAATAAACTATCCGGATACCCGGCGGTCAAGTTTGGAAACGATTTTCGAAGAGAGATTCAATCTTAAAGAAGCTGTAATAGTAAAAAGCGCTTTGGGGAGCTATGAGAGGACTTTAGGCGAAGTAACAGGGGCCGCGGCCAGGTATTTAAAAAGAGCAGTGAAGGACGGTATGTCGGTCGGGGTAGCGTGGGGGAAAACCCTGAAGGCGGTAATCGACGCATTGAAAATCGACGGCCCGAAATACAACGTCCGGGTAATACAGCTGATAGGCAGCCTGGGCCAGAGTTCCACCGGCCCCACCGAGGTTGCCAGAAAGTTGGCGGAAGCCTTTGGGGGGAGTTATTATCTCCTCCCGGCTCCCGCTATCGTCAACACTTCCGAAATAAAGAAGGCCATAATGGATGAGGCCGCGATACAGGAAATCATAAATATGGCAAAAGCCGCCGACGTCGCCCTGGTCGGTATAGGTAACATCGACGAAAACTCGAGTTTTTTTACTGCCGGTTATTTGAAAAAAGAAGACCTGGCGTATTTGAGAGAGCGAAAAGCTGTAGGGGACATATGCGCCCATTTTTACGACATTGAAGGCGGAATATGCCGGGATATCGAAGACCGGGCGATCACGATTAGTTTTGAGGAATTCAAGTCGATTCCTCTGGTTGTGGCCGTCGCCACCGGCCCGGAAAAAATCCCCGCCGTTCTGGGCGCATTGAGAAGCGGTGCCGTAGACGTGCTGATTACCGATGAACAGACGGCTTCCGGCGTATTAAAGCTTGCCGGAAGCGAATGTTGAATGGGGCAAAGAAAAATGTAACGCGCCTGGGGAAACGGTTAAATGGTATGATTATAATGCTCCTACCTTTGAGTAGGAGCTTTTATAGTCCCCCAAAAATATCAAATATTTTGTTGTAATTAAATTAATGATATAATGTTGCCACAATAGGGATGAAATATATTGAACTTTTCAAAACAATCAAAACAGCATACAATATAATTAACGGGGTGAAATCTCCATGGATGAGAGGTGCGCGCAGCTTCTCCTGAAAATAATTTCAGCGGACAGGCCCGTAAAAATTGCCGAAATGGCCGGCGCCTTTAATGTTTCGCCAAGGACAATACGCTATGATCTGGATAAGATAGATGACTTTTTAAAGGACAATAATTTGCCACAATTGATCAGAAAACCCAACCTGGGAGTGCAATTTGTTGAATCATTGGAATTCAAAAACAGGGTCCTGTCTCTGCTGGAAGGAGTCAACAGCTACAATTATGTGCTTACCCCGCGGGAAAGGGAAAAAGTTATACTGAGCGAGCTTTTCAGGGCCAAAAGCTATACCACCATCGAACACCTGGCCGACCTGCTTTCCGTCAGCCGGGGTACCGTTATAAATGACTTAAAAAGAGTAAAAAAGTGGCTTTCCACACAAAATCTTAAACTTAAATCCTCCCCCCGGCACGGCATTAAAATCCAGGGAAATGAATTGGATTTACGCCGCGCCGTCGTAACGCTTCTTTCGGAGAATATAGAAATAGAAAAAGCCCTGGACATTTTGAAAGCTCCCGTTCGCAGGCGTATAAATGTGGCAATGGATGAACAGGTGAAAAAACTGTTCGAAGACCTGGACGTGGGGCTTATAGAAAGCGCTGTCCGGATGGCGGAAGAACAGCTGGAGACCGTCTTTTCCGACGGGGCGTATTCGGGTCTGGTGATTCATCTCGCGCTTGCCATTAAGAGGATACAGCTGGGCAAGGACATTACAATGCCAGGCGACGAGCTGGCGGGGCTGAAGCTGACCAAAGAATTTGCGGTGGCGTCAAGTATTGCCAAAAATTTGGAACAAAATTTTGGCGTGAAGATTCCGCTTGCGGAAATAGGATATATAACCATTCACCTTCTCGGCGGGAAGGTAACGGCCACCAACGCCTTCATGAAAGAAGACTGGGCGAAATTGCAGGTTTTAACGGCACAGATCATACAGGATATTCAGAGAAAAATAGGTGCCGATTTTTCCTCGGATGACGAGCTTTACAGGGGTTTAATGGAACATCTGGGCCCCACAATATACCGCTTAAAACACGGCCTGCCTTTAAATAACCCGATTTTAGAGGAAATAAAAAGCAATTACCCGGATATTTTCGAAGCCGTCAAAAACGGTCTGACGTCAGTGGAGAGTTTTGTGAGATGCAAGGTTCCAGACGAAGAAGTGGGATATATCGCCGTCCATTTTGGCGCGGCTCTGGAGAGAGCAAAATCGGCAAACAGGAGGGTATACAGAGTCCTGGTGGTGTGCGGTACCGGAGTAGGGACGGCCAAACTTTTATCATCGCGAATAAAAGCCGAATTTAAAAACATCGAGATAATTGGAACCATTGCAAGCCGTCAGGTGGAGAGTGTTGCCTTAAAAGATGATGTGGACCTTATAATTTCAACTGTTCCTACTA
The DNA here is from genome assembly GCF_049310025.1 of Thermorhabdus hydrogeniformans. Lineage (NCBI taxonomy): Bacteria > Bacillati > Bacillota > Clostridia > Thermosediminibacterales > Tepidanaerobacteraceae > Thermorhabdus > Thermorhabdus hydrogeniformans. Next base: position 33,077 of record NZ_JBJYKD010000030.1, read on the forward strand.
ATGTAGGAAAGTTACCGGAGATTGTGGTTAATCCGCTTTTGCCCGAAGCCGATGTGCTAAAGATAAGCCATTATTTGAGCACTCACAATCCCAAAAATTCGTGCATCGCTGAAAGACGTAAACCTTTAATCGAGGACATGATAGGAATTATAGAAAAACACTGCATCATAAAATCCAGGATAGGATTAATTGAAGACCTTGCAAGATATCTAAATCTGCCGTGTTATGAAAGTTCGAAGGGAGTTGTCCAGCCGGTGTTAAAAGATTTGCTGACAGAAAAGACCATTAAGTTAAATGTGGAAGCAAAAGATTGGGAAGAAGCCGTAAGGATTGGAGGTGAGATATTAGTTGAAAACGGTTTTGTGGAGCCCCGCTATGTCGACGCCATGGTCAGGACGGTCAGGGAAATGGGGCCCTACATCGTCATTGCCCCGGGCATAGCCATGCCCCACGCCCGCCCGGAAGACGGAGTCAAACAGGTCTGCATGAGTTTGATAACCCTGAAAAAGCCTGTGGAGTTTGGAAATATGGACAATGACCCAGTTGAGACGGTAATTTGTTTGGGAGCGGTAGATAACTCTACACATTTAAAAGCGCTTTCGGATTTAATGAATTTATTAAACGATGATATAAAACTTAATAGTATAAGAAAATCAAAAGAAATGCGGAATGTTTTAGATACAATTCAAATATTAGGTGAACACAAGGCTTTATGACTTTTTAAAAACGGGGTGGTTCTAATGAAAAATAAAATTTTATCTGAAAGGATAAAGAAATTAAAAGATGAAGTCGTGTCGATAAAACCAAAAATATGTATTGAACGTGCAAGATTGATAACTGAGTCTTATAAAGAGACGGAGTCATTTCCAATGGTTATAAGAAGAGCTAAGGCATTAGAGAAAATTCTTTTGAACATGTCAATATATATATCCGAAGGGGAGTTAATAGTAGGTAACCAAGCAAGTAAACCCAGGTCAGCTCCCATTTTTCCCGAATATTCATGGGATTGGATAGTAGAAGAAATTGATAGTTTTGATAAACGACCTAGCGACAGGTTTGAAATTGCAGAGGAGGATAAAAAAGAATTATTACAGATTTTGGAGTATTGGAAGGGGAAAACAGTCAAAGATAGGGTTCTTGCTACACAAACTGAAGATGTTCTAAAAGATAGAAAAGTCGGAGTCTTAGGTTGGGAAGGTAATGTAACAGCTGGGCAAGGACATATAGTTGTAGACTATGAAATGGCACTTAACAAAGGGTTTAAAGGCATTATTGAAAATAGTCGGGAGAAATTGAAATCACTAAATCTAACAGACCCTGAAGATTTAAGAAAAAGGCCTTTTTTAGAAGCTGTGCCTATTGTCTTCAATGCAGGTATAAAATTTGGGAAAAGATATGCAGAGCTGGCTAAAAAACTAGCTTGTGAAGAAACTGATCCCATACGAAAAAAAGAACTAGAAGCGATATCTGAAATATGTAATTGGGTACCTGAAAATCCTCCTAGGAATTTTTGGGAAGCTATTCAAATGGTTTGGTTTATTCAATTAATACTACAAATAGAAAGCAACGGGCATTCTATTTCTCTGGGAAGATTCGACCAGTACATGTACCCATATTATAAAAAAGATATAGAAAAAGGTATTTTGACAAAAGAAGAGGCGTTGGAGCTTATTGAATGCTTTTATATAAAACTTTTTTCTATAAATAAGATTAGGCCCTGGTCTCATACGCGATTTGTATCAGGCTATCCCACTTACCAAAACATAGTAGTAGGCGGTCAAACAAAAGACGGCAGAGATGCTACAAATGAACTTTCTTATCTTTGCTTGGACGCATTAGCAGATATAAGATTATCAGAACCTAATTTCTATGTAAGATACCATGACAACATGCCAAAAGACTTTTTTAGAAAATGTATAGAAGTTATTAAAATGGGTTTTGGTATGCCTGCTTTAGTTAATGATAAAGTTATTATCCCTTCTTTAATGAATAGAGGAGTAACATTAGAAGATGCCATGAATTATTCCACTATGGGCTGCCTTGAAGTTCAAGTTCCGGGAAAATGGGGTTACAGAGCTAACGGAAAGAGTAAATTTAATCTTTTGAAAATACTTGAACTTGCTTTAAATAACGGTGTAGACCCCAGGACGGGAATTCAACTATGCCCAGGTGAAGGCAATTTAACAGACTTTAAATCATTTGATGATGTCATGAAGGCATGGGAAAAACAACTTAAGTTTTTTATGGAGTTGCAGGTGACTGCTGATAATATTAACGACCTAGCCATCGAAGAACTTGCACCAGATGTTTTCTGCTCAGCGCTCGTTCAGGATTGTTTAGGTAGAGGTAAGACTTTGATGGAAGGTGGAGCAGTTTATGACATGATGAGTGGATGTCAAGTAGGCGTAGTAAATGTGGGCAACTCTCTATCTGCCATCAAGGAATTAGTTTTTGATAAGAAAGTTATTTCGCTGGAAGATCTAGATAAAGCTTTAAAGAATAATTTTGAAGGAATCGAAGGTAAAAGAATACAGGAATTGCTTATAAACCGGGCGGCCAAATATGGCAACGATGATGATAGTGTAGATTTAATTACTAAAGAGGCTTTTGATATTTATGTAAATGGTATTGAAAACTATAAAAATACTCGTTATGGTAGAGGGCCAATAGGAGGGAACTTCATTCCGGCTACAGTAACTATTTCCGCCAATGTTCCTGCAGGTGCTGTAGTAGGTGCAACTCCTGACGGAAGAAAAGCGGGGGAACCTGTTAATGACGGTGTTTCACCTGTTCATGGAACGGAAAAACATGGTCCCACCGCAGTAATAAAGTCTGTAACAAAGTTATCTACATTGTTAATGACTGGTGGTCAGCTTTTAAATATGAGATTTAACCAGACCATGTTAAACAGCGAAGAAAATATAGAAAAGTTTATGGCTTTGATTAGAACATTTTTTGATCGTTATGGGTGGCATGTTCAGTTTAACATGATATCTTCGGAAGTCCTAAAAGAAGCAAGAAAAAACCCTGAGAAGTACAAAGATCTAGTAATTAGAGTTGCAGGTTATAGTGCTCTTTTTGTGTCATTAGATCCCACAGTGCAAGAAGATATTATAAACAGGATGGAATATCAGTTGTAATAGCAACACAGAAGGGAGGTGAAGTAAATGAAATTTGTAACGGTATGTGGATGTGGCCTAGGCACTTGTTTACTATTGAAAATGACTGCAGAAAGTGCTCTAAAGCAGTTAGGTGTTAAAGCAGAAGTGATTCATAGCGATCTTGGTAGCGCTACATCGATTGATTGTGATATGTTTATCGTCACTACTGACATGGAAAATCAATTCAAAGCCGCAAATAAAAGATATATAACTATAAAAAATGTTGCAGATGTAAATGAGATGAAGCAAAAATTAGAACCACACGTAAAATAACATAAATATGAAATTAGTCCTGCGGTAAAAAGTCAAGTACCTAAAAATAACAAAATGGAAAATATTTAGCTCACTTTTTGTAAAAAAGACAA